>NZ_LZKH01000263.1:0-628 GCF_001672745.1 Mycobacterium sp. E1386 | reverse complement strand
TGCTGTCTCCCCGAGCATGCCCGACCTCTCGGGGCCGGCTGTCGTCCGCATCGACCGTTCCCCGACCGCTTTCCACGTCGCCGAACCCGCCTTGTCGGCACCACCGCCAGCGATGATCGTGAATGCGCCTGGGGCGCTTGGCATCCCGAGCATCGCGCTGGCGGCCTATCGCAGTGCCGAGCAAAAGATGGCGGTGGCCGCCCCGAACTGCGGCGTCAGCTGGAACTTGCTGGCGGGAATCGGACGCATCGAGTCGGGGCATGCGGGCGGTGGCGCGGTTGACGCGCGCGGCACCGCCGTCGTCCCGATCTACGGCCCCGCGCTGGACGGCACGCTGCCGGGCAACGAGGTCATCCTGCAGAGCAGCACCGGCAATCGGCCCACCTATGCCCGCGCGATGGGACCGATGCAATTCTTGCCGGGCACCTGGGCGCGATACGCATCCGACGGCAAGGGCGACGGCGTTGCCGATCCGCAGAACCTCTTCGACTCCACTCTGGCGGCGGCCCGCTACCTGTGCAGCGGCGGCCTCAACCTTCGCGACCCGTCGCAAGTGATGGCCGCGATCCTTCGCTACAACAACTCGATTGCTTACGCGCAGAACGTGCTGGGCTGGGCCTCGGCGTAC
>NZ_LZKH01000262.1:0-46194 GCF_001672745.1 Mycobacterium sp. E1386 | reverse complement strand
CTTCTGCGCCCGGCGCCCGGATTCGTTTTCGTGGTATGCCTGAAGCCGTGTCCGACGGTCTTTTTGACCTGCCCGGCCCGCCGCCGGGTTACGGCGCACCGCCGCCCGGCTACGGCCCGCCACCCGGATACGGCGCCCCGCCCAAGCCCGCGTTCAGCGTCGGTGAGGCCTTCAACTGGGCGTGGAACACCTTCACCAGGAACGCCGTCGCGTTGATCGTTCCCGCGCTGGTGTACGGGCTATTGCTCGGAGTGGCCACCGCGCTGATCACACTGAGCCAGAACATCGGCGCGACCGGCACGAGCTCCGACGACTACGACTTCACCTTCACGACCAACCTGACCGGACCCGGATACGGGATGCTGGCCCTCGGCTACCTGATCGCCTACGCGGTAAGCGCATTCGCGCAGTCGGCGTTCCTGTCCGGCTGCCTCGACCTCGCCGACGGGCGCGCGGTCACGGTCGGCTCGTTCTTCAAGCCACGCAACCTCGGCATGGTGTTTCTCGCCGTGCTGATCGTCGAGGTGCTCACCTCGATCGCGTCGGCGTTGTGCTTCATCCCGGGGCTCGTCCTTGGCATCTTCACCCAGTTCACCGTCCCGTTCGTGATCGATCGCTCGGAGTCGGCCATCAAGGGCTTCACCTCCAGCTTCTCGCTCGTCGGGTCGAATTTCGTCAACGCGCTGCTGGTGTGGCTGGTCGCGTTCGCGTCCTTCCTCGTCGGGTTCCTGTTGTGCGGTGTGGGCCTGTTGGTGGCGGCCCCGGTCGCCTCCCTGGTGATCATCTACGCCTACCGCAAGCTGACCGGCGGCCAGGTCGTCCCCGTGCCGCAGCCCGGTTACCAGCCGGGTCCACCGCCGGGACCGCAGCCGGCGTAAGCGCCGGTCCGCGTTCGAAGTTACGGCGCTGTTAGCCGCGGCTGCGGTGCGCTGCGGCCTTGTGCCGCCTGTGATGAGATCACCTTGTTATGAGCATCAAAGTCGCGCTGGAGCACCGCACCAGCTACACCTTTGACCGGCCGGTCCGGGTGTATCCGCACGTGGTGCGGCTGCGGCCCGCGCCCCATTGCCGCACGCCCGTCGAGGCCTACTCGCTGCGCATCGAGCCGGACGAGCACTTCATCAACTGGCAGCAGGATGCGGTGGGCAATTTCCTTGCGCGCCTTGTGTTTCCGAACCCGACTCGGCGGCTGACCATCACCGTCGGGCTGATCGCCGACCTCAAGGTGATCAACCCGTTCGACTTCTTCATCGAGGACTGGGCCGAGATGTGGCCGGCGCAGGGGTTGACGTACCCCAAGGAGCTCGCCGACGATCTGGAGCCATACCTGCGGCCGGTCGACGAAAACGGTGACGGGTCGGGTCCCGGCGAGCTGACGCGGGCCTGGGTGCGCAACTTCTCGGTGCCCGCCGGCACGCGCACCATCGACCTGCTGGTCGCGCTCAACCGCGCCGTCAACGCCGATGTCGCCTACAGCGTGCGCATGGAACCCGGCGTGCAGACACCGGATCACACGCTGCGGACCGGCGTCGGCTCGTGCCGCGATTCGGCGTGGCTGCTGGTGTCGATCCTGCGCCAGCTGGGGCTGGCCGCCCGCTTCGTGTCCGGCTACCTGGTGCAGCTGGCCTCCGACGTGGAGGCGCTCGACGGGCCGTCGGGCCCCGCCGCCGACTTCACCGACCTGCACGCCTGGACCGAGGTGTACATCCCCGGTGCGGGCTGGATCGGGCTGGACCCGACGTCGGGATTGTTCGCCGGCGAGGGCCACATCCCGTTGGCGGCCACCCCGCAGCCGGCGTCGGCGGCGCCGATCAGCGGCGGCACCGAACCGTGCGAATCGGTGCTGGAGTTCTCCAACACCGTCACCCGGGTCCACGAGGACCCGCGCGTCACCCTGCCCTACACCGACGACGCGTGGGAGACGATCCGCGAGGTCGGCCGGCGCGTCGACGAGCGGCTGGCCGCCGCCGACGTGCGGCTGACCATCGGCGGTGAGCCGACATTCGTATCGGTGGACGATCAGGTCGCCGAGGAATGGACCACGGCCGCCGACGGCCCGCACAAGCGGCAGCGCGCCTCCGACCTGGCCGCGCGCCTGCGAGAGGCGTGGGCGCCCAACGGGTTGCTGCAGCGCGGGCAGGGGCGGTGGTATCCGGGAGAGCCGTTGCCGCGCTGGCAGATCGCGTTGTATTGGCGCACCGACGGGCGACCGCTGTGGAACGACGGCGCGCTGCTGGCCGACCCGTGGCTGGGCGACCCGGCCCCGGTCGATGCCGACGCGGGCCACCGCCTGCTCGCCGCGATCGCCGACGGCCTGGAGCTGCCGCCCTCGCAAGTTCGGGCCGCCTACGAGGACCCGTTGCACCGGCTGGCGACCAAGGTGCGGCAACCCGAGGGCGACCCGGTGGACCCGGCCGACGATCTCGACCCCGAAGACGGTGCGGACTCCCCCGCCGGGCGCGCCGCCCTGCTGGCACGGCTCGACGAATCCATCACCGCCCCAGCGGCTTTCGTGTTACCGCTGCACCGCCGCGACGACGGCCAGGGCTGGGCGAGCGCCGACTGGCGCCTGCGCCGCGGTCGAATCGTGTTGCTGCACGGTGATTCTCCCGCGGGTCTGCGGCTGCCGCTCGATTCCATCAGCTGGCGTCCGCCGCGCCCGTCGTTCGAGGCCGATCCCCTGACCGTCGGCGACGAGCTGTCGATCGAGTCGGGCACCGCGGTGTTGGAGGACCCCGACACCGCGCCGCCCACCGCCATGGTCGCCGAGGTTCGCGACGGGCTGCTCTACCTCTTCATGCCGCCCACCGAGGCGCTGGAGCATTTCGTCGACCTCGTCGCCCGCGTCGAGGCCGCGGCGGCCAAGGTCGACTGCCCGGTCGTGATCGAGGGCTACGATCCCCCGCCGGACCCGCGGCTGCGCTCGACCACCATCACGCCGGACCCGGGGGTCATCGAGGTCAACGTCGCGCCCACCGCGACCTTCGCCGAGCAGAGTCAGCAGCTCGAGACCCTCTATGAGCAAGCGCGATTGGCTCGCCTGTCCACCGAGTCCTTCGACGTGGACGGCACCCACGGCGGCACCGGCGGTGGCAACCACATCACCCTCGGCGGCGTCACGCCCGCCGACTCACCGCTGCTGCGGCGGCCGGACCTGTTGGTCTCGCTGCTGACGTACTGGCAGCGGCACCCGTCGCTGTCGTACTTGTTCGCCGGCCGGTTCGTCGGCACCACCTCACAGGCTCCCCGGGTCGACGAGGGCCGCGCCGAGGCGCTGTACGAACTCGAGATCGCGTTCGCCGAGATCGCGCGGTTGGGCGGCGGTGGTCCTAAGAGTGTGGCGAAGCCGTGGGTGATCGACCGCGCGCTGCGGCACCTGCTGACCGACATCACCGGCAACACCCACCGCGCCGAGTTCTGCATCGACAAGCTCTACAGCCCCGACAGCGCTCGCGGCCGGCTCGGCCTGCTGGAGCTGCGGGGGTTCGAGATGCCGCCGCATCTGCGCATGGCGATGGTGCAGTCGCTGCTGGTGCGCTCGCTGGTCGCGTGGTTCTGGGACGAGCCGCTGCGCGCCCCGCTGATCCGCCACGGCGCCAACCTGCACGGCCGATACCTGTTGCCGCACTTCTTGATTCACGACATCGCCGACGTGGCCGCGGACCTGCGGGCGCACGGCATCGCGTTCGAGACCAGCTGGCTGGACCCGTTCACCGAGTTCCGTTTCCCCCGCATCGGCACGGCGGTTTTCGACGGGGTGGAGATCGAACTGCGCGGCGCGATCGAGCCGTGGAACACCCTCGGCGAGGAGGCCACCGCGTCCGGGACCGCCCGCTACGTCGACTCCTCGGTCGAGCGCATCCAGATCCGCATCATCGGCGCCGACCGGCACCGCTACGTGGTGACGGTCAACGGCTACCCGGTGCCGCTGCTGGCCACCGACAACCCCGACATCCACGTCGGCGGGGTGCGGTTCAAGGCCTGGCAGCCGCCGAGCGCGCTGCACCCCACCATCAGCACCGACGTGCCGCTGCAGTTCGAGCTGGTCGACCTGACGACGGGCACGTCGCGCGGCGGGTGCACCTACCACGTCGCGCATCCCGGTGGGCGGGCCTACGACGAGCCGCCCGTCAACGCCGTCGAGGCCGAGGCGCGCCGCGCCCGCCGCTTCGAGGCGACCGGCTTCACCGCAGGCAAGCTCGATCTGTCCGACATTCGGGAGAAACAGGCCCGGATCTTCACCGATATCGGCGCGCCGGGCATCCTCGACCTGCGCCGCGTGCGTACCGTGCAGCGGTAATGGCGTCTGCGGACATGACATTCGGCATCGGTGCGGGGTCGGCGCCCCCGGCCGACCACTACGACGCCGACCGCCTGCTGGCCGGGTACCGCGCCGCGCGCGCCCAGGAGGCGCTCTTCGATCTACGGCACGGCCCGGCCGCCGGCTATGACGAATTCGTCGACCGGGACGGACGCGTGCGACCGGCATGGACGGAACTCGCCGACACCATCGCGGAACGCGGCCGGGCAGGGCTCGACCGGCTGCGCTCGGTGGTGCGCGGCCTGATCGACAGCGACGGCATCACCTACACCGACGTCGACCGCACCGAACACGGCCTCGAGCCGCGGCCGTGGATTTTGGACACGCTGCCGCTCGTGCTCGCGGCCGCGGAGTGGGACGTGCTGGAGGCCGGGCTGGTGCAGCGGTCCCGGCTGCTCGACGCCGTTCTCGCCGACCTGTACGGATCGCGCAGCCTGCTCACCGAGGGGCTGTTGCCGCCGGAGCTGTTGTTCGCCCATCCCGGTTATGTGCGCGCGGCCAACGGCATCGAAGTGCCCGGGCATCACCAGCTTTTCCTGCACGCCTGCGACGTCAGCCGGCTGCCGGACGGGACCTTCCAGGTCAACGCCGACTGGACACAGGCGCCGTCGGGCGCCGGCTACGCCCTGGCCGACCGGCGCGTCGTCGCACACTCGGTTCCCGATCTCTACGAACGGATCGTGCCGCGACCGACGACGCCGTTCGCCCAGGCGCTACGGTTGGCGCTCATCGATGCCGCGCCCGACGACGCGCAGGACCCGGTGGTGGTGGTGCTCAGCCCGGGCATCTTCTCCGAAACCGCCTTCGACCAGGCGTATCTCGCCACGTTGCTGGGTTTCCCGTTGGTGGAGAGCGCGGACCTGGTGGTGCGCGACGGCAAGCTGTGGATGCGCTCGCTGGGCACCCTGAAACGCGTCGACGTCGTCCTGCGCCGGGTCGACGCCGAATACGCCGACCCCCTCGATCTGCGCGCCGACTCCCGCCTGGGCGTCGCCGGTCTGGTGGAGGCGTCGCACCGCGGGACCGTGACCGTCGTCAACACGCTGGGCAGCGGCATATTGGAAAACCCTGGGCTGCTTCGGTTTTTGCCCGAGCTGTCCGAGCGCCTGCTCTCGGAGGCGCCCCTGCTGCAGTCCGCGCCGGTCTACTGGGGCGGCATCGCGGGTGAATGCTCACACCTGCTGGCGAATCTTTCTTCGCTCCTGGTGAAGTCGACCGTCGGCGGCAAAACCCTTGTCGGCCCGACCCTTTCGTCATATCAGCTTACACGGTTGGCGGCCGCGATCGAGAAGATGCCTTGGCAGTGGATCGGTCAGGAGCTGCCGCAATTCTCGTCGGCGCCCACCGACCATGCCGGAGTGTTGTCGTCGGCCGGCGTCGGCATCCGGTTGTTCAACGTGGCCCAGCGCAGCGGGTACGCCCCGATGATCGGCGGCGTCGGCTATGTGCTGGCGCCCGGGCCGGCCGCGTACACGCTGCAAACCGTTGCCGCTAAGGATGTTTGGGTGCGCCCGACGGAGCGTGCGCGGGCCGAGACGGTGACCCTGCCGTCGCCCGCGCCGCCGGCCAAGACGGCCGCGGGCACCTGGGGCGTCAGCTCGCCGCGTGTGCTGTCCGACCTGTTCTGGATCGGCCGCTACGGCGAGCGCGCGGAGAGCATGGCGCGGCTCCTGCTCGTCGCCCGGGACAGGTTCCACGTCTACCGGCATCAGCAGCACACCGAGGAAAGCGAATGCGTGCCGGTGCTGATGGCCGCGCTGGGCAGGATCACGGGGACCGACGACGACGACCGTGTCAGCGACGGGGCGGAGATGATCGCCGTCGCCCCCTCGACCCTGTGGTCCCTGACCGTAGATCCCGAGCGGCCCGGGTCCCTGGTGCAGTCGGTGGAAGGGTTGGCGTTGGCCGCCAGGGCGGTGCGCGACCAAATGTCCAACGACACCTGGATGGTGCTGGCCGGGGTGGAGCGCGCGCTGGCTCAGCGGCGGGAGCCGCCGGAGTCCCTCGCCGAGGCCGACGCGCTACTCGCGACGGCCCAGGTGCAGACGCTGTCCGGGATGCTCACCCTGTCGGGGGTCGCCGGTGAGTCGATGGTGCGCGACGCAGGCTGGACCATGATGGACATCGGCAAGCGCATCGAACGCGGCCTCTGGCTGACCGCGCTGCTGCGGGCCACGTTGACCGCCGTCCGCGCGCCCGCGGCCGAGCAGACGATCATCGAGGCGACGCTGGTGGCGTGCGAGTCCTCGGTCATCTACCGGCGCCGCACCGTGGGCCAGGTCAGCGTCGCCGCCGTGGCCGAGCTGATGCTGTTCGACGCGCAGAACCCGCGGTCGCTGCTGTATCAAGTCGAGCGGCTGCGGGCCAACCTCAAGGATCTGCCCGGGGCGTCGGGGTCGTCGCGCCCGGAACGGCTGGTGGACGAGATCGCCACCCTGCTGCGCCGCTCGCATCCCGCCGAGCTGGAAGTCGTCAGCGCCGACGGGCAGCGTGCCGCGCTGGCCGACCTGCTCGGTTCGGTGCACGCCGGGCTGCGCGAGCTGGCCGAGGTCATCACCACCACGCAGTTGGCGCTGCCCGGTGGCATGCAGCCACTGTGGGGTCCCGACGTACGCCGGGTGATGCCGGCCTAGCGGTGATCGCGAGCGCGGCGAAGCCGGGCGAAGCGGGTCACCGCCATCAGGTCCAGCGGTGATCGCGAGCGCGGCGAAGCCGGGCGAAGCGGGTCACCGCCATCGCCGCTAGCCCCTGGCGTCAATCGGGTTCCTCGTCGTCTTGGCCGCGGAGGAATCGTTCGGGGTGGTGGTAGCTGTTGGTGCGGGGTTGTCCGCGGTCGAGGTGCGGTGGTGGGAGCCATTCGGTTTCGCCGCGGGCGTTGGTGCGGGTGGTCCAGCCTTGTTCGGCCAGCCGGTTGTCGGGGCCGCAGGCCAGGGTGAGGTCGTCGATGTCGGTGCGGCGGGTGGTGGTCCAGCCGGTGATGTGGTGGACCTGGCTGTGGTAGGCGGGGGCATCGCAGCCGGGTTTGGTGCAGCCGCGGTCCTTGCCGTAGAGCATGATGCGCTGAGCGGGGGAGGCGATTCGTTTGGTGTGGTGCAGCGCCAGTGATTTGGCGCCATCGAAGATGGCGAGGTAGTGGTGGGCGTGGCCGGCCCAGCGGATCACATCGCTCATGGGTACCAGGGTGCCGCCGGCGGTCAGGGCCTTGCCGGCGGCGGCCTCCAGGTCCTCCAACGTGGTGGTGACCACGATCGAGACCGGCAACCCGTTGTGGGAGCCGAGTTTTCCCGAAGCCAGCAGGCCGCGCAGCCCGGCGAGGAAGGCATCGTGGTTGCGCTGCGCTGTCGAGCGGGTGTCGCGGCGCACCGCGTCCTCATCGGGGGTGGCATCGACCACCGGGGTGTCGTCCTCGGGGTTGCACGCCCCGGGGGCGGCCAGTTTGGCCAGCATGGCCTCGATCGCGGAACGCAGCTCCGGGGTGATCAGCCCGCCGATGCGTGACATGCCGTCGATCTCCTGGGCGCCTAGGGTGATGCCGCGTTTGCGGGCCCGCTCGGCGTCGCTGAATTCCCCGTCGGGGTGCAGCCAATCCATCACCCGCCCGGCGTATTTGGCCAACTCGTCGGGCCGATACCCGGCGGCCTTGCCGGCCAGGTCGGCTTCGGCGGCCTGGCGGGTCAATGCGTCCACCGCGGCGGGCAGCTGGGCGAAAAAACTCCGGATCACCTTGACGTGGCTATCACCGATGACCCCGTCGCGTTGGCCGGCCGCGGTGGCGCTCAACAGCGGCGCCAGCCGCTGGCCGGTCAACCCCCGGCGCTGTCCGAGGTCGGCGGCTTCGGCGATACGCCGGGCGGCCTCGCCCTTGGTGATGCGCAACCGATCAGCCAGGCCCACCCGCAGCGAGCCACCCAACTCTGCGGGGCTGGCGTGGGCGTCGAGCTGGTTGATCAACGCGTGCTGGGGGGCGCGCAGCCGGCGGTACACCCGTTCCAGGCGTTCCAGGGCGCGCAGCCGCTCGGGGGCGGTGAGCACGTCAAAAGACAACCCACACAACCGATCCACGTCGTGGTCGAGCGCGTCGAACACCTCGACGATCTCCTCACGACCACTGACACCCATGCCCCAAACCCTACGAACACCCACCGACAAAAACGGCCGCCATGTGACCACTGAAGCCAAAGTAACACAAGGGATTTCAGATGTCGGATGGCTAGAGAGGAAGCCGGGTCACACGTCCGACGTCGTGCGGTCCACGTCGACCCCGTGATAGCGGTGCGGATCGGGCAGCCGGCGACGCCGCCGCATATGCACCAGCGCCAGGACCGACAGCACGGCGGCGTAGATGCACCAGAGCGACGCGAACGCCTCTAGGTATAGCACCGCAACCAGGACTAGCCCCACCAGGTTTGCGAAACCGAACACCACGATGGAGCGATATCCCGACATCAGGGCCGGCCCGATGACGGCGATGATGTAGAGCACCGCCCACGGGTAGCTTTCGCGGGAGGCGGTTTGATATTCCAACACGTGCGGGCACCTCATCACCCCGACCGGTTTGGTGAGGACGACGAACGCGAGGTAGGCCGACACCACCGCACCGAGCACCACGAAGGGCGCCACCCGCAGCCGGGCGCCGCGCGGTTCAAGCATCAGGATCGCCAACGGGACCAGTAAAGGGAGCACCGGCAGTGCGATGAACACATAGGCGTGCATCGCAAAGTTGGCCATCTCGGCCGAGGCAAACCGATTGGGCCACACCACCGCCTCGAGGAACTGGTGGACCGAGAACACCGCGGGCAGCGAGGCGAAAGGCACCTCACGCCAGTGCTTCACCTCCCGCAGGGTCGCAACCGCGACCGGCAAAAGGGCGGTACCCACCACCAGATCCGCCGTCATCGAAAAGCACATGGCTAACCCGCGATGGCGGCGGGCCCCCGCGACTCGGAGGTCACCTCGTCGATCACGGTGTAGATGAACTTCATC
Source organism: Mycobacterium sp. E1386 (assembly GCF_001672745.1). Taxonomy (NCBI): domain Bacteria; kingdom Bacillati; phylum Actinomycetota; class Actinomycetes; order Mycobacteriales; family Mycobacteriaceae; genus Mycobacterium; species Mycobacterium sp. E1386. Next base: position 36,890 of record NZ_LZKH01000262.1, on the reverse strand, counting down.
TTCTCCAGCACCGCGACGGGCAGCACGAACGGGTACAGGTCGTCGTGACCCATCGACCGGTTCACCATGTTCAGCGACCAGGACAGCGGCAGCCACATGTCGATGATCGTCTGAAAAGCGCTGGGCCCCAACGCAGGCCGGTCGAAAGTGGCCGATGCCGACGCAAAGCCGCACCATGCCGAGGTGTCCAGCGTGTCGCGGATGTGCAGGTAGTGGGCGAACGTCTCGGCCCAGTCCTCGGCGGGATGCATGGTGGCGTACGACGACACGAAGTCTTCCTGCCAGTCCTCGGGCGGCCCCTCGCTGTAATGGCGGTCCAGCGCCTCTTGGTAGTCGGCGTCGGGATCACCGAACAGCTCGTTGAACCGCGCCAGGTAATCGCTGGACGGGGCGATCAGCCGGTAGAAGTAATAGTGCCCGATCTCGTGGCGGAAGTGTCCCAGCAGGGTGCGATACGGCTCCTCCATCTCCACCCGCAGCTGCTCGCGGTGCACGTCGTCGCCCTCGGCCAGATCCAGCGTGATGACGCCGTTGTCGTGCCCGGTCATCACCTTCTCGCGCGCGCTGGACAGCAGATGGAAGGCCAGTCCCTGCTCGGAATCTTGATCGCGCCCGATGATCGGCAGCTTCAACTCGTGCAACTCGGCGATCAGCCGCCGTTTGGCCGCCTCTGCCCGGGCGAATTCGGCCAAGCCGGCGGTGTCGGCGTCGTTGGGCCGCACGGTGGTCAGCGCGCAGGACGCGCACAGCAGCCGGGGATTGTTGACCGGCACCAGCCAATTGCATTCGGCCAGCTGCAGGTTGGCGCACAGCTGATACTCGGCGGCGTCCACGAAACCGGCGTGCTCGCCGGCGTTCTCCTCGGCGATCACCAGCAGAGCCATCTGCTCGAGCGAGAACCCCAGCGCGCTACCGCAATTCAGGCAGGTGGAGTTCTCGAACGTCAGACGCTGGCCGCAGTTGGGGCAGTTGAAGTCACGCATGGAGCACATCCCCTTCGAAGGGCACCACGTCGACGGCAACGTCGATCACGCTGTGCTCGGAATCGGTGTAGATGATTCCCCGCAGCGGCGGCACGTCGGCGTAGTCGCGGCCCCGTCCGACGATGATGTAACGCTCGTCGACCAGCTGGTCGTTCGTGGGGTCCAAACCCAGCCATTCGAACTGGCCGGGCTCCTGCGGTGTCCACACGCCCGCCCAGGCGTGGGTGGCGTCAATACCGATCATTCGATCCTTCCCCGGTGGCGGGTCGGTGGCCAGGTAGCCGGACACGTAGCTGGCCGCAAGACCGTTGGCGCGCAGGCAGGCGATCGCCAGCCGTGCAAAGTCCTGACATACCCCTTCCCGGGCCGCCAGAACCTCATTGACACCGGTGGAAATCGTCGTCGACCCCGAGCGGTAGGTGAAGTCGGCGAAAATCCGCGACGCGAGGTCGCGCAGCACGTCGACCAGCGGCCGCCCCGGAGCGAAGCTGGGCGCCGCGTATTCGCGGACCTCGTCGGTGATCTCGGGCGGGTTCAGGTCCAGGGTGAACTCCGCGGCGAGCGCTCCCCTGCCCCCCGTCGGGCGGGCCGCCTCCCACGGTTGCACCGCCGGGCCGCTGGTGTAGCGCCCGGGAGGCGGCGGATACACGTCCACGATGGAGTCGCTGGTGACGGTCAGGGTGTGGTGCGGCTCCGTGACGTGGAAGTACGAGCTGATGTTGCCGTAGACGTCGCTGCTTGTGGAGACGTCGGCGGGCGCGGGATCGATGGTCAGCTCGTGCACGATGCACCGCTGCCGCATCGAATCCCGCGGGGTGAGAAAGCCGCGGCCATATGAACTGGTCACGACGTCGGAGTACCGGTACTCGGTGCGGTGGGTGACTCGGTGCCGGCGGGCGACCGCGGCGTCAGCTTCAGGCACAACGCTGATCACATCACACCGGACCGTTGCGCGCCGTCCCCGGCGCGAAACCGTTTGCCAATACGGCGGCACGCGGGCGAAACCGGGAGCACAATCGAGATGTGGCCACGTGGTACGACGTCGCCCGCATCGTTCGTGAGCTGGCACTGACCTCGGAGCCGTCACCGCATGAGTGGCGGGTCGGCAAGAAGTTGCTGGCCTGGGAGCGGCCATTGCGTCCGTCCGAACGCGAGGCGCTGGCCCGCGAAGGCCTGGAATCGCCCGACGGCGACGTCCTCGGCGTGCGGGTGTCCGACGAGGGGGTCAAGTTTGGGTTGATCGCCGACGAGCCGGGCGTGTATTTCACCACCCCGCATTTCGACGGCTACCCGGTGGTGCTGGTCAAGCTCGCCGCGATCGCGGTCCGCGACCTCGAGGATCTGATCACCGAGGCGTGGTTGACGCAGGCCCCGAGGAAGCTGGTCCAGGAGTTCCTGGCCGACTCGCGCTGACTCGGTCACACGTGCCGAAGGTCGATGACCCGTTGCAGATCGTCGACGCAGGCGCTGACGACGTCGGCCAGGATCAACTGCGTCTTCTCGCGCGCGGCTGACTGCAATTCCGAAGCGTGATGACGCGCGGAGGCGGCGTACGCGCATGCGCCGGCGGGATCGCGGTCCGCGAGAGCGGTTCCGGCCCCCAGCACCACCACCACCGTGTGCACGGAGCTCGGAAGCCCGTCACGGAAGCCGTCGGCATTGTTGGCGACGGCGCGGGCGAGTTGCAGCACCGAACCGGCCAGCAGGGCCACGTGCACGGCCTGATGGTCGGCGGCCTGGACGGTGTCCCGCAGGCCCCAGCGTCGCGGGGCGATGGTGACGACGTGGCGGGCGGTGGTGCGCGCCTCGAGCAGCCCGCTGAGCTGCTCCTGCACTCGGTCGACCGCCGTCAACGGCCAGTCGGGAGGGGGTGCCTTGCGCCCGACGGCGATGTCCGCGGTTCGCGACAAGACGTCGTGCAGCACGCTCAGCACGCCGACGCGCGCGGTGCGCAGCAGCTGCAGCGGGTCGGCGGGGAACAGCAGGACCGCGAAAACGATGGCCACCGCACCGCCGATCAGCGCGTCGAAGATGCGTTCCAGGCCGACACCGCCGCGGTAGAGGGCCAGCACCAGGATCGCCGACACCACGGTCTGGTTGGCGAACATCATGCCGTGCCCGATGAAGCCGCCCCCGATGAACACCGCGGCGCCCAGCGCGACGAGCGCGGCGACCGCGATGGGCACCGCCCCGGGCCCCAGCACGCCCTGCACCACCGAGCCGACGCCGATCCCCAGGGTTACCCCGACCATCATCTGGATGGCGCGTTGCGCGCGGAGGACGTTGCTCGTCGACAACGACACCGCGGCGGCGATCGGCGCGAAAAACGGCTGCGGGTGCCCCAGGACATCGTGCGCGAGGTACCAGGACAGGCCCGCGGCGAACGCGGTCTGCACCAGGTTGAACCACACCACCCGCAGCCGTTTCAGGCCCGCGCGGGCGGCGGCGAGAGCCGCGGGAGCCGTCGTCCGCCGCGAGGTGCCCACGGGCCTAGGTGCGCTGCAACTCGAACAACGGAATGACCCGGCTGGTCTTGGACTGGTACTCGGCGAACACCGGTGCCGCGGCGGTGATTGTCGGCAAGACGTCCTCGCGTTCGGCGGTCGAAAGCTCGCGGGCCGTGACGGCAAACTCCTCGGTGCCGACCTCGACGCGGGCCTGCGGGTTGGCCCGCAAGTTGTGCACCCACGCGGGGCTGACCGGGGAGCCGGCGAAAGATCCGATGATGATCAGCTTGCCGTCGATGTCGAAGTACGCCAGTGGCGAAACCCGGGTCTGCCCGGACTTGGCGCCGGTTGTGTGCAGCAGGAGCAGGTTGGCGTTCTCGAACTGGCCGCCCACTTTGCCGTCGTTGGTCCGGAACTCGTCGATGATGCTCTTGTTGAACGCGTTGATCGTTTCGGTGTCAGGCATTTCAGTCATGCCCGGTCAACCTTTTCGGGCTTGGCGTCTATTCCGGACTCCCTGCGCTGCTGGGCGGTGATCGGCGCGGGCGCATCGGTGAGCGGATCGACGCCGCCGCCGGTCTTCGGGAACGCGATCACCTCGCGGATCGAGTCCACCCGGGACAGCAATGCGTTGATGCGGTCCCAGCCGAAGGCGATCCCGCCGTGTGGCGGCGCGCCAAAGGTGAACGCCTCCAACAGGAATCCGAACTTCTCTTCCGCCTCGGCCTGGTCCAGTCCCATCACGGCGAACACCCGCTCCTGGATGTCGCGGCGGTGAATACGGATCGAGCCGCCGCCGATCTCGTTGCCGTTGCAGACGATGTCGTAGGCGTCGGCCAGCACGCTGCCGGGGTCGGTGTCGACCACGTCGGAGAACTCGGGCTTGGGCGAGGTGAAGGCGTGATGCACCGCGGTCCACGCGCCGGAGCCGACGGCCACGTCCCCGGCGGCGGTCGCCTCGTCGGCGGGCTCGAACAGCGGCGGGTCCACCACCCAGACGAACGCCCACGCGTCCGGGTCGATCATGTCGAGCCGGCTGGCGATCTCCCCGCGCGCGGCGCCCAACAGGGCGCGCGACGACTTCGGCGGCCCGGCCGAGAAGAAGATGCAGTCCCCTGGTTTCGCCCCGACGTGCGCGGCCAACCCCTCCCGTTCGGTGTCGCTGAGATTCTTGGCGACCGGGCCGGCGAGCGTGCCGTCGTCACCGACCAGCACGTAGGCCAGCCCGCGGTGCCCGCGCTGCTTGGCCCACTCCTGCCAGCCGTCCAGCGTGCGCCGCGGCTGCGACGCCCCTCCGGGCATCACCACCGCACCGACGTACGGTGCCTGGAAAACACGAAATGTGGTGTCGGAGAAGAACTCCGTGCACTCGACGAGCTCCAGCCCGAACCGCATGTCCGGCTTGTCGGACCCGAACCGTCGCATCGCTTCCGCATAGGTGATCCGCGGGATCGGCGTTGGGACCTGGTATCCGATCAACGCCCACAACGCGGTCAGGATCTCCTCGGAGATCGCGATGATGTCCTCGGCGTCGACGAAGCTCATCTCCATGTCGAGCTGGGTGAACTCGGGCTGGCGGTCGGCGCGGAAATCCTCGTCGCGGTAGCAGCGGGCGATCTGGTAGTAGCGCTCCATCCCGGCCACCATCAGCAATTGCTTGAACAGCTGCGGGCTCTGCGGCAGGGCGTAGAACGAGCCCGGGTGCAGCCGGGCCGGCACCAGGAAGTCGCGCGCGCCTTCAGGCGTCGAGCGGGTGATGGTCGGCGTCTCGATCTCGACGAAGTCGTGACCGGCCAGCACCGCACGGGCTGCGGCATTCACGTTGGAGCGCAGGCGAAGTGCCGCGGCGGGGCCGTCGCGGCGCAGGTCGAGGTAGCGGTACTTCAGCCGCAGCTCCTCGCCGGCGGGCTCGTCGAGCTGGAAGGGCAGCGGCGCGCTGTCGCCGAGCACGGTCAGGGAGTCGACGTTGACCTCGATGTCGCCGGTGGCGATCTCGGGATTGGCGTTGCCTTCCGGGCGGATCTCGACGACACCGGTCACCGCGACGCAGAACTCGGCGCGCAACCGGTGCGCCTGGGCCAACACCTCGGCATTGCGGAACACCACCTGCGCGATACCGGAAGCGTCACGCAGGTCGATGAAGATGACCCCGCCGTGGTCGCGGCGGCGAGCCACCCAGCCCGCGAGCGTCACCTGCTGCCCGGCGTCGCTGCTTCTCAGCGAACCGGCGGCGTGGCTGCGCAGCACAAACACTCCTTTTTCGGCGGGCTTGGGACGAGTGACCAGTCTAGAGGAGGTACTTTCGGACCTATTGCCACCACCATCGCACTAGTCGGACCCGGCGCCGTCGGCACGACGATCGCCGCGCTGCTGCACAAGGCCGGGCACGCGGTGCAGGTGTGCGGCCGCACGGCCCGCGCCCGCATCGAATTGCGGCCCGACGACGCCGATCCGATCATGGTGCCCGGCCCGGTGTGCACCGATCCCGACCAGGTCACCGCCACCGTCGACGTGGTGGTGCTGGCGGTCAAGGCCACCCAAAACGACGCCGCCGCCGGATGGCTCGCCCGCCTCTGCGGCCCACACACCATCGTCGCCGTGCTGCAGAACGGCGTGGAGCAGGTCGAGCAGGTGCAGCCGCATTGCCCGTCGTCACCGGTGGTCCCCGGGATCGTCTGGTATTCGGCCGAGACCCAGCCCGAGGGCTGGGTCCGGCTGCGCACCGAAGCCGCCCTGGTGCTGCCCAGTGGGCCGTCGGCCCAGACGCTCGCCGAGCTGCTGCGCGGCGCCGGCTGCCGGGTCGAGTGCGACCCCGACTTCATCACCGCGGCCTGGCGCAAGCTGCTCACCAACGCACTGGCCGGGTTCATGGCTCTGTCCGGGCGGCGGTCCGGCATGTTTCGCCGCGACGACGTCACCGAACTGTCGCGCCGCTACGTCGCCGAATGCCTGGCGGTAGCCCGGGCCGAGGGCGCCCGGCTGCCCGACGGCATCGTCGACGAATTGGCCGGCATGTTCCGCCACGCTCCCGAGGACATGGGCACCTCGATCCTGGCCGACCGGGAGAACCGTCGGCGGATGGAATGGGACATCCGCAACGGGGTGATCATCCGCAAGGCCCGCACCCATGACTTGGCGACGCCGATCAGCGACGTCCTTGTGCCGCTGCTGGCCGCGGCGAGCGACGGCCCCGGCTAGATTAATTTCATGTTCCCGTGCGAGCGCGTCGACCTGGGCTTCATCGACAGCGCGCCCTTCGTGTTCCGCAACAGCGTCGACCTCGCCATCACGCCCGAGCAGTTGTTCGAGGTGCTCGCCGACGCCGAGTCGTGGCCACGCTGGGCGAGCGTGATCACCAAGGTGACCTGGACCAGCCCCGAGCCGCGCGGTGTCGGCACCACCCGCGTCGTCGAGATGCGCGGAGGGATGGTCGGCAACGAGGAGTTCCTGGCCTGGGAACCGTTCAGCCACATGGCTTTTCGGTTCAACGAATGCTCCACGCAAGCCGTCGCCGCGTTCGCCGAAGACTACCGGGTCGAAGTGATCCCGGGTGGTTGCCGGTTGACGTGGACCATGGCGCAAAAGCCCGCGGGCCCGGCCAGGCTGGCGATGTACGTGGTGGGGCCGCTGCTCAATCTGGGCCTTCGCCGCTTCCTGCGCAACCTGCGCAGCTACACCGACGTCCGGTACTCCGCGACCCAACAACATTAGGAGCCTGCCATGTCCTTCAACGAGGGTATGCAGATCGACACCAGCACCGCGTCCTCCTCGGGTGGAGGCGGGATGGGCATGGCGATCGGGGGCGGCGGCCTGGGCCTGCTCATCCTCATCGGCGCGTTGCTGTTGGGCGTCGACCCGGGCCGCGTGCTGAACCAGCAGGGGAACACCAGCGGCTACTCGGCGCCCGGGTTCGACCTGAGCCAGTGCAAGACGGGGGCCGACGCCAACAAGTACGTGCAGTGCCGCGTGGTCGCCACCGGTAACTCGGTGGACGCGGTGTGGCACCAGCTGATGCCGCGCTACACCCGGCCGCATGTGCGGCTGTTCACCGGTTCGGTCGACACCGGCTGCGGACCGGCCACCACCGCGGTGGGGCCGTTCTACTGCCCGGTGGACCAGACCGCCTACTTCGACACCGACTTCTTCCAGGAACTCGTCGACAAATTCGGTTCCAGCGGAGGGCCGTTCGCGCAGGAGTACGTGGTCGCCCACGAATACGGCCACCACGTGCAGCAACTGCAGGGCGTCCTGGGTCGCTCCCAGCAAGGGGCCAAGGGCGCCGGCGGCAACGGCGTCCGCACGGAATTACAGGCGGACTGCTACGCGGGCATCTGGGCGCACTACGCGTCGACGGTCAAGCAGGAGAGCACCGGCGTCCCCTACCTGCAGCCCTTGAGCGACCAGGACATCCAAGACGCGCTCTCGGCCGCGGCGTCGGTGGGCGACGACCGCATCCAGAAGGAAGCGACCGGCCGGGTCAATCCCGAGTCGTGGACGCACGGATCCTCGGAGCAGCGGCAGCATTGGTTCACCGTCGGCTACCAGACGGGCGACCCGAAGCAGTGCGACACCTTCTCCGCCCCGAGTTTGGGTTAGTCAGCTAGTAGCTGCTTCGGCTCGGCGCGGCCTTCCTCGTCGAGCGGCAGTAGCGGCGCGCGGGGGCCGGCGACCAGACCCCGAACCCGGCGGTGCTGCCGATCCGCCATGCGCGCGTCGGGCGGGTGTCTTAGACTTCTACCCCGCCGCACGACGCGAAAGGCTCGCATGTCGGATCTGACGCAGGAGCGCACCGACATTGCGGATGTGTCGGTCTGGACGCCCTTGCGTAATCAGGTTTTCCGCGCCCTGTTCATCGCTCAGTTCGTCTCCAACGTCGGCACCTGGATGCAAAGCGTGGCGGCGCAATGGTTTCTGGTCGAAGGGCACAGCAGCGCCACCGTCGTGGCACTGGTCCAGACCGCGAGTCTGGGGCCGACGCTCCTGTTGGGATTGTTCGCCGGCGCGCTGGCCGACGTGTTCGACCAGCGGCGGCTGCTGATGGCCCTGCAGTCGTATGCGGTGTTGGTGGCGCTGGTGCTGGCGGGACTGACCTACTTCGGCCGGCTCACCCCGACGGAGCTGCTGCTGTTCACCTTGGCCATCGGCGTCGCCTCCGCACTGACCGCGCCGGCCTGGCAGGCGATTCAGCCCGAGGTCGTTCCGCGCGAGCAGATCACGGCCGCCGCGACTTTGGCCAGCGTCTCGGTCAACGTCGCCCGCGTGGTCGGACCCGCCATCGGCGGCGTCGTCCTCGCGCTGACCGGGCCGGCAGCGGTCTTCGCGATCAATGCGATCTCGTTCGTGGGCATCATCATCGCCCTGGCGGCGTGGCGACGGCCCAAACAGATCGCGCCCGTCGAACGAGAACACCTGGGCCAGGCGATCCTCACCGGACTGGCGTACGCCGCCAACGGCCCGATCTTTCGCAGGATCCTGCTGCGCGCAGCCCTTTTCGTCTTCCCCGCCTCGGCACTGCTGGCCCTGTTGCCGGTGGCCGCCGCCGACACCTGGCACCTGCGGGCCAGTGGCTACGGTATGGCGCTGGGCGCCATCGGTTGTGGCGCGGTGCTCGCCGTCGCGGTCCCCGCACCGTTGCGCCAGAAGGTGCCGCCCAACACGCTGCTGGCGGGGTGCGCGGCCGCGTACGGCGCCGCCACTCTCGCGGTGGTCTGGCTGCCGTTCGCCGCGGCGGCGCCCTTCCTGGTGTTGTCGGGGATGACCTGGCTGATCACGTTGACGACGTTGAACGCCGCGGCGCAGCTGCATTTGCCGCGCTGGGTTCGGGCCCGCGGGTTGGCCATGTACCTGCTGGTCTTCACGGGCTCGCAGGCGGTCGGCTCGTATCTCTGGGGTGTGGTCGCCACGCGGGAAGGCCTCGGCGTGGCGCTGACGTTGTCGGCGGCGTTGCTGGGGGTCACCGCCCTCAGCGTCGTGCCGCTCGGGTTGCGGCCGGAAACCGGGAAGCTCAGCCGCGACATTTCGCGGGCCTGGCCGTCGCCGATGGTCGTGTTCGAACCCTGCCCGAACGACGGACCGGTGCTGGTGACCGTCCGCTATCGGGTCGTGACGGACACCCTGCAGGACTTCGTCGAGGCGATGAGCGCGGTCCGGCGCTCACGGTTGCGAACGGGAGGCCATAGCTGGGGGCTGTACCACAGCCTGGAACATCCCGACACGGTCCTCGAGAGGTTCACCGTGCCGTCGTGGACCGAATTCAGCCGGCAACACACCGAACGCTGGCTGGAGTCCGACCACGACGGGGTGACGAAGGCGGTCAGCTACACCGTCGACAACACCCGGCGGCACGAGTATTACCTCGCGTTGCGGGTGCACCGATGAGCGGCTTCTACCGGTTCACCAGGGCCGCGTCGAGCAGGTGACGCCCGTGGTGGCGCTCTGCGTCACCACGACCTGGCCGTCGACCGCGATCTGGCATTGAATCTGCGGCGTGTTCGACGAATCGCAGTCCGGCCAGTGGCACCCGCCGCTCGCGTTCACGAACGCCCATTGATTCGGGTCGGCCAGCGTCGTGTTGTACACCAGCGGCTGCCCCGCGGTGAACGCCGTCTGCACGCTGTTCAAGTACTGCGACGAGTTGGCATTGAAGGCGGCCTGGCTGGGCGGATCGGTGTTCATGTAGCGGACGTTGCCGGTGAGATTGCCGGTGGCGGTGATGGTGTAGGTCACCTGGTGGCCGGCCGGGTCCGCAGATGAGGTCGCGGGCGTGACGGCCAGCGCTGCGGCTGCCGCAAACGTCGCCACCGCGACCCCCGTGGTCACTATTCGCACGTTCGTCATATCGAAAACGCTACCCAATTCGTTACGGGGCTACGCCTGGAAAGGGCCGCGGGATTTGCTCGAGCCGCATGGGCGCCCGTTCCGCGGCGTTCACCGCCCTCGGGTATGAAGCAGGAGTGGCCGACGATCCCGCACACCCTGGCGGAAGGGAACCCGCCCCCGGCATCAGCCGCCGCAGGCTGTTGACCACCAGCGCGGTCTCGGCCGCCCTCGGTGCGGGTGCGGGCGGCGGGGCCGCCATGTTGTGGTCCCACACCAGCGCGCCCGCCGTCTGGTATCAGCCGAGTCGCAACGGCGGCCCACCGGTGACGGGACTGCACCTGCAATTCGGCCGGCATGCCGGCTCCGAGGTGGTGGTGTCCTGGCACACCGTGGACGCGGTCCGGAATCCGCGCGTCATGTTCGGCACGCCCACGTCGGGCCTCGGGCACACGGTGGCGGCCGAGACCCGCACCTATCGGGACGCCAAGTCCGACACCGAGGTTCGCGTGAACCACGCCCGCCTGACAAACCTCACCCCGGACACCGACTACGTGTACGCGGCGGTGCACGACGGCGCGGAGCCGGAGATGGGCACCATCCGGACCGCCCCGTCGGGCCGAAAGCCCTTTCGCTTCACCAGTTTCGGTGATCAGTCCACGCCGACGCTGGAGAGGCTTCCTGACGGCACATACGGCACCGACAACATCGGATCGCCCGCATCCGCCGACACCACCCTGGCGGTAGAGCGGATGGCGCCGCTGTTCAACCTCGTCAACGGCGACCTGTGCTATGCCAACCTCGCACAAGACCGTATCCGCACCTGGTCGGCCTGGTTCGACAACAACACGCGGTCGGCGCGTTACCGGCCCTGGATGCCGGCGGCGGGCAACCACGAGAACGAATTGGGCAACGGCCCAATCGGTTACGGCGCGTATCAGACGTACTTCGCGGTCCCCGATTCCGGCTCCAGTCCCGAGACCCGCGGCCTGTGGTATTCGTTCACGGCCGGCTCGGTGCGGGTGATCAGCCTGAACAACGACGACGTGGCGTTTCAGGACGGCGGCAATTTCTACGTGCACGGCTACTCGGGTGGCGAGCAGAAGCGTTGGCTGGCAAACGAACTCGCCACGGCGCGGCGCGATCCCGAAATCGACTGGATCGTCGTGTGCATGCACCAGACGGCGATCTCCACCGCCGACAAGGCCAACGGTGCCGACCTGGGGATCCGCGAGGAATGGCTCCCGCTGTTCGACGAGCACCAGGTCGACCTGGTGGTGTGCGGGCACGAACACCACTACGAGCGGTCGCACCCATTGCGCGGCACGCTGCCGAGCGACACCCGAACGCCGATACCCGTGACCACCCGCGACGACGTCATCGACTCCACCAAGGGAACGGTGCACCTCGTCATCGGCGGCGGCGGCACTTCCGCCCCCACGAACGGGTTCTTCTTCCCCGAGCCGCGCTGCCGCGTGCTGACCGGTGTCGGCGCGTTCGACCCGGGGCTCGGGCGCAAGGCACCGATCTACGTCGTCGAGGACGCGCCATGGTCCGCATTCCGCGACCGGGACAATCCCTACGGCTTCGCGGCATTCGACGTGGACCCCGGTAACCCCGGCGACAACACCTCGATCAAGGCCACCCACTACGCGCTGAGCGGGCCGTTCGGCGCGGTGACGGTGGTGGACCAGTTCACCCTGACCAAGCCGCGCACCGACCGGCCGGCCTAGTTCAAAACAGCGTCGCCTGAAGGGGTTCCGGCTCCGCCTGCATCGGCGCGACGGGTTGGCGGAACGAGCGATGCTCACCACCCAGCCGGTACTTCGCGATCAGTGGCGCCGCCCGCTTCCGCAACATCTCGCGGTAGTCGGCCGGCAGGTACGCCCCGCGCCGGTAGAGCTCGCGATAGCTGCCCACCAGCTCGGGATGCGAGCGGGCCAGCCAGGACATGAACCAACCGCGGGTCGAGCCGCGCAGGTGCAGCCCGAAGACCGTCACACCGGTGGCGCCCGCGGCCGCGATCTGACCGAGCAGCCGATCGAGGTGTTCTTGCGAGTCGGTCAGGTGCGGCAGCACGGGCGCCACCATCACATGGCAGTCCAGGCCGGCCTCGCGGATCGCGGCGATCAGTCCCAGCCGCGCCTGCGGCGTGGGCGTGCCCGGCTCGACGTCCCGATGCAGGTCCGCGTCACCGATCGCCAGCGACACCGCGACCGAGAGCGGAACCTGTTGCGCCGCGGCGGCGATCAACGGCAGGTCGCGGCGCAGCAGCGTGCCCTTGGTCAGGATCGACAGCGGTGTCCCGGATTCGGCGAGGGCGGCGATGATGCCCGGCATCAGCGCGTAGCGCCCCTCCGCCCGCTGGTAGGGGTCGGTGTTGGTGCCCAGCGCGACGGTCTCGCGTCGCCACGACGGCCGCCGCAGCTCGCGCCGGAGCACCGCGACGACGTTGGTCTTGACGATGACCTGGCTGTCAAAGTCATTGCCGCAGTTGAGGTCCAGGTATTCGTGTGTCGGCCGGGCAAAGCAATAGCGGCAGGCGTGCGAGCAGCCGCGGTAGCCGTTGACGGTGTACCGGAAGGGCAATGCGGAGGCGTCCGGCACCTTGTTGAGCGCGGACTTGCAGAGCACCTCGTGAAACGTGATCCCCTCGAACTGCGGGGCCCGCACGCTGCGGACAAAACCGATCCGCTGCAGCCCCGGCAGCGCCCCGTCCTCGACGGGCCGTCCGTTGACCGCGATGGCCTGGTCCGCCCAGCGCATGGCCTATTCGAACATTAGTTCGATCTGGAGTCAAGCACCGTGGGCAGATGTGGCCGGGCATCTCGATCGTCGGAGGCGGCGGCGGGGGCTACCGCCGGCGATGGCCGCACCCCGCGACTTTGAGCGTGGCCGACGAGTCTGCGCGGTGCCTGTTTCTCAGGGCCGGCGTCTCAATCGAATGCCAAAACGCGAGTGGTCGAGCATGAGTGGCAGCGGTCGGTGTGGGTGCGGATAGGCACCGGTCGCCGCCGGGCTGCGCTCGCCGAGTACGGCCGTCAATACCGCGACACCGATTCGCAGCGCAAGGTCGGCGCCAGGGCATGCTTGCGGCCCGTGACTGAAGAAGTTGAATGACCACGACGATTGGGCGGCCCCTTGGGTCCACACTATGGGATCGAACTGATCGGCCCCGGGGAAACGGCTGGTGTCGCGATGGTTGAAGGTGTTGACGATCAGGACTTGTGTTCCCGCGGGCACGATCTCGCCGTCCCACTCGGTGGGCCCGGTGAGGGTTCGCGCCAACACGGGGGTGCTGGGCCAGAGGCGCATCGCCTCGGATAGGCAGCCCACGAGGTAGTCGTGGGCACTGTGTTCGTCGATTGCGTTCTGCGCGTTGAGGAGAATCTCGGTGTGTGTGGCCAGCAGCGCTAGACAACGCCAGAGATTGATGGCCAGGGTGTCACCCATCGCGAACATCCAGTGGATGACTTGATGGGTCGGGTACGTGATGTCGGAGGCGGGCGCCGCGGCGAATTGCCCCACCAGGCTGTGTGCGTCCGCGGCTTGAACGTAGCGGCTCAGCGCGGTCAGGAAGGTGTCGAAAAGCTCGGGGTCTCCCCTGCCGGGCGGGTTGGCTTTGGCCATCAGCGTCACGAGTTGTACCGATATTTTTTGGTCGTCAGCTGCGTTGTCGCCGAGAATGATTCGGCGCGCGATTCGCTGTATCACGCTGTGAAACCGCGGCCAGTCAAGGTTGTCGGGCATGGCTCGGGCTTCCTGGTCCGCGACGGTGTCGCAGCGGTGGGCGACCGCGCCGCCACCGGCGGCGTGCGCCAGGACAGCCACGGTGAATCGGCGGCGGTCGGACCAATGGTCGCCTCGTGAGATGGTCAGGGCGTGCGGCTGGAATTTGTTCATTCCGGAGAGTTTGGGCTCGGGGTCGGACGCGAAAGGCTCTGGCGCGTGGGAGAGTACGAAACGGATCTGATCCGGGCCGAAGACGAGCAGCGTGGGCTTGCTTCCCACCTTCACCCAGATCGGTCCGTCACCGTAGCGCCGGTGCAGCGCGGTGAGCAGCCGGTGTGCGCCGCGGGCGACACCGGCTCGGTTGAGCGCAGCGGTTACCGCGGGTCGGCGGCTGAAGAGGCCCTCGGCCACATTGGGCAGCGCCACCAGGGCGGTGAAGCGCAGGTCCTCCAGTGTGGTGGTGCGCGGGAGGGCGAGCGTGCGACTCGTCAAAATTGCTCACTTTTGACGAGGGCGGCCTCGATGTGGCTGAGCAGTGCACGGCATGCGGGCTTGGCTTCCGGAACGGGCAGCAGCGGGTAGACGTGAATCGCCCCGGGCTGCTCGTGGTAGGCAATGCGGCCGGTGCCGATGCTGTCCCGCAGCCGGCGGCAGTCGGCGACGAAGATGTCGCGGTCGCCGACGTAGAGGTCGATGGGTGGAAGATTGTGCAGCCCACCGAAGATGGGACTGACCCGGTAGTCGTCCGCCGGCAGGTGTCCGGCCCATACGCGGCCGCACTCGCGCAGGCCGGGAACCGCGAGCCAGGGGTCGCGCTTGGCGAGGGTCGGGATGACGGGATTGGTCAGTGCGATGTCGAGCCACGGACTGATCAGGGTGAGCCCGAGCGGCTGGGTGGCTCCGGCGCTGATGGTGGCCTGGGTAGCGGCGAGCGCCAGGCCCGCGCCGGAGGAGTCACCGGCAACATAGGTGGGCCCGTCATGCGCGGCTCGGCCGATCACCTGCCCGACAAAGTCGATCGCTTCGTCCGCATGGTGTTGCGGCGCAAGTCCGTAGAGGGGGACGTGCACAGGGCGCCGGGTCGCGTCGGCGATCGCGCAGACGAGTTTCCAGTGTGCGGGCGCGATCTGGTTGACGTAGGCGCCCCCGTGGACGTAGACCACCGACGGACCGCGGGTAGGAATCGGCGTACCGCTCGCCGATTGCACTGTGTAGCAATCGAACCCGCCCACGGTGGCACTGGTCAGATGGTAACGAGCTGACGTCGCTATCCGAGAGGGTGGTCCGCCGCTTTTCTTGGGCCGATTGAGATAGGCGCGCGCGCTCCGCGCGCTGGCATAGGTGCGAGGTCGCCGGACGAGTCGCCCGTAGGTAGCGATGGCATGCATCTGCCAGGACATCGGCCTACCGTTCGACTGCGATCTTGAAGACAGCGCTGGTGATCGTCCCGAATGCGTTTCCGCCGCCGATGAACAGCCGTTTGGTGTCGTAGCCCGCGACGTCTTTCATGTTCTGGCCGCCGAAGCGGGCCGCGGCGGCACCGTCGGGCAGGACAACCTCGACACCGAGCAGTCCGTGGCGCACCTCTAGACGTTCATCGCCGGTAGCGTTGGCGATCAGTTCGCCGACGGTGCGGTCGAGGCCCTCCGTTGGGATGGCCGGGCAGGTCACACCTTGCTCGTGGAGTTTGCGCGACAGGTCGCCGAGGGTGACCGCGGCGCCGACCACCAGGTTCAAGTTGCCGGTGTTGACCTCTACCGTGGTGTCGTCGCCGTCGGCGTGGGGTGTGGAGTTCGGACGACCTTCGAGCGCCGCGCGCACGGCGGCCTCGAACGCAGGCAGCGGGGGTTCTTCCGGTGACGGTTCGGGCAGCATGATGCCGGGGTTGAACGTGTGCGCGGGATCGAAGACCCGCTTGAGGATGCGTTGAGCGGCGATCTCGACCGGGGTGAAGCGTTTGGTCATGAATTGGATTTTCTCGGTACCGACCCCGTGCTCGCCGGTGATCGTTCCATCCAGCTTCAACGCCGCTTCGATGATCTCGTTGTTGGCGGCCTCCAAAGCCGCGGGCGCGTCGGGGTTCTCCTTGTCGTAGAAGGTGGTCGGGTGGAGGTCCCCGTCTCCGGCATGTCCGGTCACGGCGATGAACAGCAGGGCGTCCGAGTGTCGTTTGGCGGCGTCCTGGATTGCCTGCTGCATCTCCGGAATGTGTTGGCGTGGGACGGTGACGTCGCCGATGAAGAAGCCTTTGCCGCTGTGCACGACCGCGTCCGGGGCGTGGAGGCGCCCGTACCAGAGCTTGGCGCGGGCCTCGTCGTCGTCGGCGCGGCGCACCTCGGTGGCGTGTTGTCGCAGGACCTTTTCTACGATCGCGCCGTCGCGGTCGACCTCGGCGGCGGTCCCGTCGACGTCGATGAGCACGATCGCGTCGGCGTCGGCGGGATAGCCGGTGTCGGTGAACTGCTGCAGGCCGTTGATGCCGGCTCGATCGAGCCACTCGACCGCCGCGGGCACGGTCCCGGTCCGGATGATCGCAGAGATGGTTTCGGCTGCCTCCCGGGCGGTGTTGAAGCTGCCCATCAGGCTGCGAGTGACCGGCGCGATGGGGCGCAACGCGACGGTCGCCTCCGTGAGGATCGCCAGGGTACCTTCCGACCCGATCAGCACACCGAGCAGATCCGGGCCGTCGTCGGCCGCGCTGAGGTTGATCACGGTGCCATCAGCCAGAACCGCTTCGACGCTGAGGACGTGGTTGTAGGTAACGCCGTACTTGAGAGCGTGTGGCCCACCGGCGTTTTCGATGATGTTGCCGCCGACGCTCGCCAGATGTGCCGATACCGGGTCGGGTGAGAACACCAGCTTGTGCGGGGCTAACTGCTGCTGCAGATCGAAGTTGATGACACCGGGCTGGACTCGAGCCGTGCGAGCTGCCGGGTTGATGTCGAGGATCTGGTTCATCTGTGTCAGATCGATCACCACGCGGTCCGCGCCGGCCATGACTCCGGCACTGCAGTTCGATGCGCCGGCCCGGGTAACCAACGAAACGTGATGTTCAGCAGCAACTTTGACTGCGGCGACGACGTCGTCGCGACTGCGCGGGCGCAACACCAGACCAGGTTGCTGGCCGAAACCCCAGTAGTCTTCGGTGTGTTCAACCAGGGTAGCCTCGTCGGCGGCCACCGCGTCGCGGCCCTGAAGCGCCGCGGCGAACGCCGAAATGACCGTGTCATCCACTAATGTCTCCTAGCTGCCGAATCCCGCGGGCACGGGCGTCGTGCGGGCGTTGATCAGGGTGGGACGGTCGCGGTCGGCGATGCCGGCTTTGACCAGTTCGTACACTTCGTCGGAGCTGTGTGCTTCGTGGGCGTCGACGCCGTAACTGGCCGCGGTTCCCACGATGTCGAGTCCGGGAATGTCGAGCCCCGGGACATTCGGGGTCTTCTCCCAGACGCCGAATTCTTTGACCACGCCGTACTCGGCATTGGAGGCCACGACGATAGTGAGCGGGATGTTGTAGCGTGCCGCGCTCCACAGCGCGGTGATCGCGTAGTGGATGGAGCCGTCGCCCATCAACGACACGACCGGGCGGTCAGGAGCCGCGACTTGAGCGCCGACCGACGCCGGCAGCCCCCAGCCGAGCCCGCCACCGGCGGCCGACAGATGTGATCGCGGATTGCCCGGGCGGATGCTTTCGGTCATAACGATCTCGTTGCTGCCCGCTTCGCTGACCCACAGGGTGTCCGCGGGTGCGGCGTGCCCGACGGCGGTCCACAGGTCCGCCGGCTTGAGCGGCACCTGCTCCGACACCCGTTCGGGGACCGCGGCGCGCGGCGCGGGCGCGGCGCGCTGCGTGGGCTTGACCGCCGCCGCCAAGGCCCGGGCCGCGGTGCGAATGTCGGCGACGATCGCGTCACCAACGGGGGCGCGGGCGGCCTCGTCGGGATCGTTGGTGATCTGGATCAAGCGAGCTCCCTCAGGCAGGTACGGCCCGGGCACCAACGGGTAATAGCGGAACACCGGCGTCCCGATCGTGAGGATCAGGTCGTGGCCGGCGAGAAGCCCGGAGATCCAGCCCGCACCCGGAGGCAGCGCGCCGTGATAGAGCCGGTGATTTTCCGGGAACCCGCTCCAACCGGTCAAAGGTGCGGTGAATACCGGTGATTCGGTGCGCTCGGCCAGCTCGATCACCGCGTCGTAGGCGTCGTAGCGGTCGATGTCACCGCCGACAACGATCGCTGGCGACGAGGCGGCGTCGAGTTGTGCACCGACCTGTTCGGCCAGCTCGGTCGGGAAACCCGCCGCGTGGGTCACGGTGCGATCGCGGACCAGTGCGATATCGGCGAGCTGGCCGTCGGTCAGTTCGATCGGCATGTCGTCCATCGGCAGCGAGACGAACACCGGGCCCATCGGCGGGGTGGTGGCCAGGTGGATGGCCCGGGCCAGCACGGCGGGGGACTCGCTGGCGGTCGCCGGCTCGGCGGCCCATTTCACGAATGGCTTTGGTGTTGTGGTGGGTTCGTGATTGGTCAGCAGGCAGTACTGGTTTTGCATGTTCCGGCGCTGGTTGCCCGCGGTGATGATCAGCGGCGTCTTGTTGACGTAGGCGTTGTAGATCTGGCCTTGCGCGTTACCCATTCCAGGGGCGGTGTGCAGGTTGACCACGGCCGGACGGCGGGTGACTTGCGCGTAGGCGTCGGCCATCCCGACCGGGATCATCTCCTGCAGGCCCAGGAAGTAGCGGAAGTCGTCGGGAAAGTCTTGCAGCAGCGCCAATTCCGACGAGCCGGGATTGCCGAACCAGGTGGTCAGGTTGTGCGAGCGGAACAAGTCAAGGATGGCGTCGCGCACTGTGGTCATAAGTGATGGTCGCTTTCATGCGAGTGAGAAGGAGAGTTAGTCGAGTTCCCCGGGCACGGGGTTCAGCGCCCAGCTCAAGGCGAAGTCGGCGACTTCTTCCCATCCCGGTGCGCCGCAGGTGAAGTGGTCTCGCTCGGGGAAGAGTTTGTAGGCGGTGATCGCGGCCGAGTGTTTGGCGTTTTTCGTGTAGTTCTCGTGCTGCACCGCGGGCGGCAGGATGTGGTCGTGGCCGCCGGCGATGAACAGCAGCGGCGCGCGGTCGTCGTTGGCGAAGTTGTAGGTGGTGGCCGCGTGGGGCGTGACGTTGGCCAGGCCGCCCTGGAACAGGATGCGCGCCGGCACCGGAACCGCGTACCGCTCATAGGCGCTCGCAGAGTCGGCTTCGGTGAGCGTGTTGGCGAAGGCGTAATGGAATTGCTTCGCTGTGATGGGCACCGCGCGGTGCACGTTGGCGGGATTTTTCAATACAGGGAATGTAGCCCGAACCTCCGAGAACGGCAGCGCGTTGATGCCCTTGACGGCGGCGCCGTCGATGGACACCCCGGCCCGCCCGTAGCCGGCGTCGAGCAGCAGCTGCACGAAGGTGCCGCCGAACGAGTGGCCCATCAGTATCGGCGGTTGGCTCAGTTCGCCGATGATCTCGGCGAGATGGTCGAAGACTTCCCGCACCCCAAGGTCGGCCAGCGGAGAGGGGTTCTCGCGCAGCGCGGCGACCCCCGTCGGGCCGGGCGCCACACCCGGATAGCCCGGCGTCAAAACCGTGAATCCCCTGGCGCGGTAACGGGCAACCCAGTCCTCCCACGCAAACGGCGTCATCCACAGGCCGTGCACCAAAACGACGGTCTGATCATGGGCGGCGTTCATGACAAGAAGCGTGATCGTTGCGGGAGGACTTCACAATGAACGGCAGCCCAAAGTCGCGATCGTGCGCCTTGTGCCCAGGCACAATAGCGAGCGGCGCTTTACGATTCGCTACATGTTGCAGCAACGACCGCTGACCGTGCTCACCAATCGCGTGCGACAACAGTCGGGCGCAATCGTGACCAAGGTCCTCGCCCGGCTGCGCGCTGAAGTACCCGACTATTTGCCCATCGACGACGACAACGGCGAGACCGTTAGGGGCAACATCGCCGAGTACCTCGACGAAATGCTCGAATGGATCGACCGAGGCACTGACCCCGGCCACCACAGCTTCGATTCCGCAATTCATCACCGCGCCAGCCAAGGTCTGACGCAGTCAAGTCTGTTGCACGCCTACCGCCTCGGCGCAGCGACCATCTGGGACGAGCTCGCACGCCTGGCGGACATCGGCGAAATCGAGAAGGAAGCCCTCATCGCGGCGACACCGTCCATCTTCGCCTGGATGAACACCAATTCGCTTCGCGCACAGGCGGTTTTCCGCGAAGTCGACATCCGCAACGCCCGACGCAACGAACAAGTTCGCGCCGCCCTGCTCGATACGGTGCTGTTCAACGAATCCAGCGTCGGGGCAGCGTTCTGGGACGCGGTCGCCGCCCTCGGTCTCCCGCGGACGGGGCAGCTCACGATCATCTCGGCAACCAGCGCTGAGCCTTCGGTGGCGCATTCGCCTCCCGACATCGAGACGCTGATCTCGGCGAACCCCGCTGTTCAGGACTCGTGGTTTCGTCTCACGTCTCATTCGCAATTGGGGGTCGTGTCGCTTCGACGGAATCGCGCGGACGCGCTGGACACCATCGCCGCCACCATCTGCACCGACATCCCCATCATGATTGGCCTCAGCAGCCCCTTCACCGAGGTCGCCGACTGCTCAAAAGCCCGCGCTCAGGCGCAAGTCGCTATGTCAGCCTCGTCGAACAGTCGCCCGAGTACTCGCTACAACCGCGACGTCATCGCGGTCTTGCTCGCCAGCTCACCAGACGCCGCCGCATCCGTAGTGACAACCACATTGGGACCGGTACTCGAGTTGCCAGCCGAACGGCGCGAACCACTCCTCACGACCGTCGACACCTGGCTACAGCGCGGCCAGTCCGTCTCGGCCACCGCCGACGAACTGCACTGTCACCGCAACACCATCAACTACCGATTGCGCCGATTCGCCGAACTCACCGGACGACCGCTGGCCGACAATATCTGGCTGGCTCAAGTCGCAGTGGCGCTGCAAGCCGCACGCAGCTAGTAGATAAACCGCGGTCGATCTGCGCGCCGAAAACTCTTCGGGCAGCTCGCGACTGCCTCCTCCGCGGTCCGGGTTCACGAGCTATTCGAACAACGCTCATGAGCTCGCCGAGCCCCGCGCAAACTCCTCTCGTGCAGCGGCCGCTCAGAGGACGGCGTCGGCAAGGCGATCCACCTGATCGACCCCTGCGACGCAGGGATGGAACACCAGCCCATTGAAACCGAGGTCGCGGTAGGCGCGCACGGTGGTCGCCGCGTCCTGCGGGGTGGTCAGCAGGTCGGCGACGTTGAGCGCTGCGTAGTCCGGCTTGAATCCGTAGTAGCGCTGTAGATGCTCCCGGCCGAGCCGGACAGTGTCCTCATCGCCGAACGCGAAGTTCACGCTGGCGTGCAGCCGCGGCTGCCCCGACCGGCCCGCCTCCCGCCACGCCGCGCGTGCCCGATCGGCGAATGACGCCTGATTGTCGTAGTCGCGCAGGGCGCCGGCCGACCAGCCGTCACCCATCGTCGCGACCCGGCGCATGGTGGCCTCCGACCGTCCCCCGAACAGGATGGGGATGCGCACCGGCCGCGGGCACAACCCCTTGTCGCCGGTGACCGGCGCGGCGCGCCACGCCTCGCGCAACAATCCGACCGTCTCGTCCAGAACCCGTCCCCGCCGGCCGAAGTCGGCGCCAACCGCCGCGTAGTCGTCTGTCCGGTTGCCCACACCCAAACCCAGGCTCAGCCGGTTGCCGGTGCCGTCCGCGATGGTGGCGAGCTGCTTGGCAAGCAGCGCGGCCGGGTAGAGGGGTGCCAGCAAAACGTTTGTGATCAAACCGATTTCACTGGTCGCGCCTGCGGCGAGGGACAATGCGACGATCGAATCGAGGCTTTCGTAGACCAGCCGGTCGATGGTGGCCAGGCTGGCGAACCCTCGTTGTTCCGCCCGGCGGGCCCAACGCACGGTGAGCGGACCCCGCACGTGGGCGATGTGGCTCGGCAGGCCAATTCCGATCTGCATGGGAATCCTCCGCTATTTCTGCATGGTTGTCTGATTGACGGCGGTGAAGATCTCGTCGTACGAGTCTTCGCGCGCGGCGAATCGCACGCGCCGAGCGGCATCGACCACGATCTCGGTGGCGCCCGGGTTGGATCGCAGCAACGAAATGGCCTCGGCGACAAAGGCATCCAACGCGACGATATGAGATGCATTGCCGAGACCGCGCTGAATGTCAGTCTCTACCCGTGGCGGGATGACCTCGACTACCTCAATCGCCGTGTCGCGCAGCTGGTGGCGTAGCGACTCGGTGTAGGAGTGCAGTGCCGCCTTGGTCGCGCAATACGTCGGCGTGACCGCCTTAGGTACGAAGGCCAGGGCGGAGGTGACGTTGACGATTGCGGCATCTCGCTGCGCGAGCAGAGTGGGTAGCAGTGCGGCGGTGAGCCGGATGGGCCCGAGCAGGTTGACCGCCACGGTTTCCTCCGCCGCGGCGGCGTCACCGGCCAGCAGGTCCTCGGTATGCATGATCCCCGCGTTGTTGATTACGACGTTCAGCCCGGGGTGGCGACCCGTCACTTCGGCAACCAGCCCAGCGATGCTGACCGGGTCGCTCTGATCCAGATGCACGCAGTCCATGCCGGGGTTGGCGGCCGCGGCGGCTTGCAGGACCTCGCGGCGCCGCCCGGCGATGATCACCCGGTTGCCCAGGCGGTACAGGGATTCGGCCAACGCTCGGCCGATTCCACTGCCTCCGCCGGTAACCAGGACGATGTTGCGTGTCAGCTTCATGGTGCGAGGCTCGCAGCGTCGGTGACGAAACAACCAGCGTACGGCTCAAAGTGTTGATAAATCCCCACTGGATGCCGAGATCCGCCTATCATTGCTCATGATCGACGCGCTGGACGGACAGATCCTGCATGCCCTACAGATATCGCCCAGGGTCTCGTTCCGCCACATGGCCGAGGTCCTCGGAACGACCGAACAGACGGTTGCCCGCCGCTACCACAGGCTGCGCCGGAACGGAGTCGTCCGGGTCGTGGGTCTGGAGAACCCGTGGGGTGACGGTGACGCCGATTGGGCGCACTGGGTCTGCCGGATACACGCCAAGCCCGACCGCATACCGCAGCTGGCCGACGCGCTGGTTCGAAACCCGGATGTCTCCCACGCCAACGTCCTTTCGGGTTGGACCGACCTGGTGTGCACCATCCGGGCACCGCTCGGCGACAGCCGCGACGACGTGTTGTTGAAGCGGCTTCCGCGAGCGGGTTCGGTCATCGACATCGGCATCGACGCGGTGCTGCACACGTTCGGGCGAGCCCCGAGCGCGCCGTGGACGGGCTACGGCCACAAGCTCACTGGCGAACAGGCCGAGCAAATCCTCGCTGTCGTCGACCGCCCGACAACCGGGCAGACGTGCCGGCCGACCCTCGAAGACCGTCCCATGCTCGATGCGCTGGCCGATGACGGCCGCGCCCCCCAGGTACGGCTGGCCGAGCGCACGGGCTGGTCGGTGGCGCGAGTGCGCAGGCGCTTGGCGGCGCTCGAAGCGGCCGGGGCGTTGCTTTACGACGTCGACGTGCTTCCCGAGCGCCTCGGTTACCACCTCAGCGCCATGCTCTGGCTGACGGTCGCGCCCCGGCACACACACCGTGTCGGGGAACAGATTGCAGCGCACGACCAAGTCGCGTTCGCCGCCGCCGTCAGCGGTAGGAAGAATTTGATGGCGGTGGTCATCTGCCGTGACGTCAGTGATCTGTACGAGTACCTTTCCAACCGCCTCGGGGCAATCGAAGAGGTCCTCACCTACGAGGTCAGCATCCGCACCCAGCGGCTCAAGCAACACGGATCGGTGATCGCGCACGGGCGGCTGATGAACCCGACCCCGCCCGCGCGCTGAGCGCGGTGCCGCGGCGGCCTAGAGGGCACCGAAAATGTCACAACGGTCGTAGAGTGAGCGACGACCCCGTCGTACCTACTCCGGCCGCGAGGCACCCATGACCGAACGCATCGAGGTTCAGCGCACCATCGCGGCGTCGGCGCCGGAAATCTTCGCGGTGCTCTGTGACCCGCAGGGCCACGTCGCGATCGACTCGTCCGGAATGCTGCAAAGCGCCGAAGGCGATCCGGTGCGCGGCGTCGGTGACCGCTTCGTCGTGCACATGGATCGCGAGTCATTGAACGACTTTCCGCAATTCGGCAAGTACGACGTCACCGTCGACATCACGGAATTCGAACAGGACCGCCTGATCGCGTGGACCGTTCTGGGCAAAATTCAGCCTCCGATCGGCCATGTCTACGGCTATCGACTCCAGCCCAGCGAAAACGGTGCGGCGACCGTGGTCACCTCGTTCTACGACTGGTCAAACATCGACCCCAAGTGGCGCGAAGCCGGTATTTTCCCGATCCTGTCCGAGGGTGCGCTGCGGGCGACACTGGGAATTCTGGATCGTACGGTCCGGCGCGGTTATCCGCGCGGATAACGCGTTTTCGGTGAGCGCCTAGACCCGACTGCGGTTTTATCGCGCATTCGGGTGGGTATGACGTTTGGGCCCCTCACGAAAGGACCCGACATGTTGCACTCGATGATTCTGGCGAGTTCGGACCCCGTCGCGGCCGGCTTCATCCTCCGCGGCATCAAGGGAATCTTTGTCGCCATCGGCAGCGTTATCGCCGCATTTATCTGCGCAATCATCGCAATGACGAAGGGCCGCAATCCGCTGGGGTGGGGAATTCTCGGCCTATTCTTCTCGATCCTCACGTTGATCGTCGTCATCATCATTCCGAGCAAGAAATAACACCACGACGATGCCCGTGGCCGGGTTATCGATCGAGTTTTGAAAGAACCTCGGCGACAACAGAATCCGCCGCAACGGGCACCTGATCCCCCGTCGAGAGGTCCTTCACCCCGACCGTCCCCGACTCGATGTCACGGTCGCCGACGACCAGCGCGATGCGCGCCCCGGAACGGTCGGCCGCGCGCATCGCCCCTTTGAGGCCACGGTCGCCGTAGGCCAGGTCGACGCGCACGCCGGCGGCGCGCAGCCGCGCGGCCAGCACCGCCAGCTGGAGCTTGGCCCGCTCGCTCAGCGGCACGCCGAACACGTCGCAGCGGGTCGTCTCCCCCACGGTCTTGCCCTCCGCGCGCAGCGCCAGCAGGGTGCGGTCGACGCCCAGCCCGAAGCCGATGCCGGACAGGTCTTGCCCGCCGAGCTCGTGCATCAGGCCGTCGTAACGGCCGCCGCCGCCGATGCCGGATTGCGCGCCCAGACCGTCGTGCACGAACTCGAAGGTGGTCTTGGTGTAGTAGTCCAGTCCGCGCACCATGCGCGGGTTGATGACGTAGGGCACGCCGAGCGCGTCCAGGTGCGCCAGCACGGTGTCGAAGTGCTGCTTGGCGACGTCGGACAGGTGGTCGATCAACACCGGCGCGTCGGCCGTCATGGCCCGCACGGCCGGTCGCTTGTCGTCGAGCACCCGCAGCGGGTTGATCTCGGCGCGCCTGCGCGTCTCGTCGTCGAGGTCGAGCCCAAAGAGGAAGTCCTGCAACAGTTCCCGATACTGCGGGCGGCAAGTCTCGTCGCCCAGCGAGGTGATCTCCAGGCGGAACCCGTCCAGTCCCAGCGAACGGAAGCCGGCGTCGGCGATGGCGATCACCTCGGCGTCCAGCGCCGGATCGTCGACGCCGATCGCCTCCACACCCACCTGCTGCAGCTGCCTATAGCGGCCGGCCTGCGGCCGCTCGTAGCGGAAAAACGGCCCCGCATAACACAGTTTGACCGGCAACGCCCCGCGGTCCAGGCCGTGCTCGATCACCGCGCGCACCACCCCGGCGGTGCCCTCGGGCCGCAGGGTGACCGAGCGGTCGCCGCGGTCTGCGAACGTGTACATCTCCTTGGACACCACATCGGTGGATTCGCCGACGCCCCGGGCGAACAGGGCGGTGTCTTCGAAGATGGGCAGCTCGATGTGGCCGTAGCCGGCCCGGCGGGCGGCGGCCAACAAGCCGTCACGGACGGCCACGAACTGCGCGGAGTCCGGCGGGACGTAGTCCGGCACCCCCTTGGGCGCGTGAAACTCCGTCACGGGCTGAGGCCTTCGATGAACGGATTGAATCGCCGCTCCGCGCCGATGGTGGTGGCGTTGCCGTGACCCGGCAGCACCACGGTCTCGTCGTCGAGCACCAGGAGTTTTTCCACGATCGAGGTCAGCAGGTCGCGGCCGCTGCCGCCGTGCAGGTCCGTGCGGCCGACCGAGCGTTCGAACAGGGTGTCGCCGGTGAACACCACATCGTTGTCTCCCGCTACCCGGAAGACCACCGACCCACGCGTGTGCCCGGGCGTGTGGTCGACGTTCACGGTCACGCTGCCCAGGTCGAGCTTGTCGCCGTCGCGGTCCAGCTCGACGACCTGCTTGGGCTCGCGGAAAAAGGCACCCGCCATCAGCTGCGCCACCCGCGGACCCAGGCCGTAGATCGGGTCTTTGAGCATGAACCGGTCCTCGGGGTGGATGTAGGTCGGGCAGCCGAAGGTGTCGGACACCTTCTGCGCCGACCACATGTGGTCGATGTGTCCGTGGGTGAGCAACACCGCCGCCGGGGTCAGCCGGTTCTCGTCGAGGATGCGCCGCAGCGGGCCCATCGCCCGCTGGCCCGGATCCACGATGACGGCGTCCGTCCCCGGCCGCTCAGCCAGCACATAGCAGTTGCACTGCAACATGCCTGCGGGAAATCCGGTGATCAACACGGTTCCCAGTTTCCCACGGGCCCCACTTGACACCGGTCGCGGCGCCCACATTAGCCTGAGCTGGCCACTGACGCCTTTCGCGGGCACCCGACTTACCGACCATGGAGGCAGACGGCCGTGCCGACCAATGAACAGCGACGTGCCAACGCCAAGCGCAAGCTCGAACGGCAGCTGGAGCGCCGCGCGAAGCAAGCCAAGATGCGCCGGATCGTGTTGATCGCCGCCGGCTCGGCCGTGGCCGTGGCGGTGGTCGTCGCGGTGGTGCTCACGGTCATCAACACCAAACACGAGCACAAGAGCAACACCGCGACGAGCACGACATCCGCCGCCCCCAGCAGCTCGCCGGAGTCCACGACGCCCCCCGGGCCGACGCCGCCCGCGCCGCCGCTGCCGGCGTTCAAGCCGTCGGCCGACCTGGGTGCCAACTGCCAGTACCCGGCGTCACCGCAACCGGCCGCCAAAGAGGTCAAGCCGCCGCGCACCGGCAAGGTGCCGACCGACCCCGCCCAGGTGAGCGCCAGCATGGTGACCAACCAGGGTCGCATCGGATTGATGCTCGCCAACAACGAATCACCTTGCACGGTAAACAGTTTCGCGAGCCTGATCGGCCAGAAATATTTCGACAACACCAAGTGCCACCGGCTGACCACGTCGGCTGACCTGGGCGTGCTGCAATGCGGCGACCCCAAGGGCGACGGCACGGGCGGCCCGGGCTACCAGTTCGCCAACGAGTACCCGACGGACCAATACCCGCCGAACGACCCGAAGGCGCAACAGCCGGTCCTCTACCCGCGGGGCACCCTGGCGATGGCCAACGCCGGTCCCGGGACCAATGGCAGCCAGTTCTTCATGGTGTACAAGGACTCCCAGCTGCCGCCGCAATACACCGTCTTCGGCACCATTCAGCCGGACGGGCTGGCCACGCTGGACAAGATCGCCAAAGCCGGCGTCGCCGGCGGCGGTGAGGACGGCGCACCGGCCTCCGACGTCACCATCACCTCGCTGTTGCTCGACTAAAGCCAAGCAGCGCAACGCCGCTGATTCGAATCGGGCGACCAACGGGTGGTCCACCGCTTAAGGTCGTTGCGTGGGGACAGAGTCTTTCGGGCAATACCAACTGCTGGACGTTTTGGGGCGCGGCGGCATGGGCCAGGTCTACCGTGCCTACGACTCCGCCACCGATCGGGTCGTCGCGTTGAAGGTGCTGCCCCCGAACTTGGCCGAGGATCAGGAGTTTCAACAGCGATTCCGCCGGGAGGCACGCATCGCGGCGAGTCTCAACGACCCGCACGTGGTGCCCATCCACGGTTACGGCGAGATCGACGGTCGGCTCTATGTCGACATGCGCCTGATCGAAGGCCGCGACTTGGTGCAGTACATCGAAGAGAACGGGGGGCGCCTGTCCCCCGAGCGCGCGGTGGCGGTGATCGAACAGGTTGCCGCCGCGCTGGATAGCGCCCACCAGGTGGGGCTGATCCATCGCGACATCAAGCCGAAGAACATTCTTCTCACCCAGGCGCGCGACTTCGTCTACCTGATCGATTTCGGCATCGCGCGCACCCTGGCCGACACGTCGCTCACGCAGACCGGGCACACGATGGGCACCGTCGCCTACATGGCGCCCGAACGGTTCAGGGGCACAACGGATCACCGCGCCGACGTGTATTCGTTGGCCTGCGTGCTGCACGAGTGCCTGACCGGCAGGCGGCCTTATGCCGGCGAGAGCCTCGAGGAACAGCTCAACGCGCATTTGAACACG
Organism: Mycobacterium sp. E1386; assembly: GCF_001672745.1. Classification (NCBI taxonomy): domain Bacteria; kingdom Bacillati; phylum Actinomycetota; class Actinomycetes; order Mycobacteriales; family Mycobacteriaceae; genus Mycobacterium; species Mycobacterium sp. E1386. The sequence goes on along the minus strand of NZ_LZKH01000262.1, from coordinate 8,415 downwards.
CCGCCGCCGCGGCCGTCGATGACCGCCGCCGGTGTGCCCCAGGCCCTCGATGCAGTGGTCGCCCGCGGGATGGCCAAAGACGCCGAATACCGCTACCAGTCGGCGATGGAACTCGCCGAAGCCGCCCGGGCGGCGCTGGCCGCCCCGGCCGGGACGGCGGCGTGGAGCCCCCCGCCGGCGCCACCGGCATCGCCACCGGGGCCACCGGCCCCGCAGGAACCGACGCAGGACTTCCCCCCGACGGGCGCCAACCTCGGCGCCGGCCCGCCGTATCGCCCGCCGACGCATTCCCGGCGGCTGCTGCTGGGCATCGTCGGCGCGTCGGCCCTGGCGCTGGCCGCGGTGGTGGCGTTGGTCATCGCGTTGGTGAGCCAGAACGACGACTCGGCCGGCAGCGCGGCATCGAGCACCCCGACCCGCGCCCGCGTTCCCAACCGGCCGGGATCGAGTTCCGGACCGACCGCGCAGGCAACGGGGACCGTGCCGCCGCTGCCGGCGTTCGCCCCGCCGGCCGATCTGGGCGCCAACTGCCAATACCCGAGCGCGCCGGACGCCGTCGTCAAGCCCGTCAGCCCGCCCCCGACCGGAAGGGTCTCCACCGAACCCGCGCAGATCCCGGCCACCGTCTCGACCAACCTGGGCGACATCGGCATCGAGCTCGCCAACAACGAATCCCCGTGCACGGTCAACAGCTTCGTCAGCCTCGCCAAGCAGCAATTCTTCGACAACACCCAGTGCGCCCGGCTGATCAACTCGACGGACGGAGGGTCGCTGCTGTGCGGCGGCCCCGACGCGGACGGCGCCGGTGGCCCCGGCTATCAATTCGCCGACGAATACCCCACCAACCAATACCCGGCCGGTGACCCCGCGCTGCGGGCGACGGTGGTGTACCCGCGCGGCACCGTGATCATGGCGACCGAGGGGCCCAACACCAACGGCAGCCAATTCGTACTGGTGTTCCGGGATTCGGAATTGGAGCCGCAGAGCACGGTGTTCGGCACCATCAGCCAGGCGGGCCTGGCGGTCCTCGACAAGATCGCCCAGGCGGGTATCGCAGGCAACCGGCAGAGCGGGGCTCCGACCAACCCGGTCACGATCAACTCGGTGCGCGTCGGCTGAGCCTCAAGCGGCGGACGTCACGCGGTAGACGTCGAAAACGCCTTCGACGTTGCGCACCACGTTGAGCAGATGCCCGAGATGCTTCGGGTCACCCATCTCGAAGGTGAACCGGCTGACCGCCACCCGGTCGTTGGAGGTGGTGACCGAAGCCGACAGGATGTTGACCTTCTCGTCGGCCAGCACCCGCGTGACGTCGGAGAGCAGCCGGTGCCGGTCGAGCGCCTCGACCTGGATGGCCACCAGGAACACCGACGACGGCGACGGCGCCCAGTGCACCTCGATGATGCGCTCGGCCTGCTGCTGCAGCGACGCGGCGTTGGTGCAGTCGGTGCGGTGCACGCTCACTCCCCCGCCGCGGGTGACGAAGCCCATGATCTGGTCGCCGGGCACCGGCGTGCAGCACTTGGCCAGCTTGGACAGCACGCCTGGGGCGCCGGGAACCGAGACGCCGACGTCGTCGCTGCTGCGCGGGCGGCGCAGCATGGTCGTCGGCGTGGACCGTTCGGCGAGATCCTCCTCGGCCTGGTCGATCCCGCCCAGCTCGGCCAGCAGCCGCTGCACGACATGGCGCGCCGACACGTGGCCCTCGCCGATCGCGGTGTAGAGCGCGGACACGTCCGCGTAGTGCAGCTCGCGGGCCACCGCGGCCATGGATTCGGCGTTGACCAAGCGCTGCAACGGAAGTCCGCCGCGGCGCACCTCGCGGGCCATGGCCTCCTTGCCGGCCTCCAGCGCCTCCTCACGCCGCTCCTTGGCGAACCACTGCCGGATCTTCGCCTTGGCGCGCGGCGACACCACGAACTGCTGCCAGTCCCGCGACGGCCCGGCGTTGGGCGCTTTCGAGGTGAAAACCTCGACGACTTCGCCGTTTTCCAGCTTTCGTTCCAGCGCCACCAGCCGCCCGTTGACCCTGGCGCCGATGCAGCGGTGGCCGACCTCGGTGTGCACGGCGTAGGCGAAATCGATCGGCGTCGACCCGTTCGGCAGGGTGATCACATCGCCCTTGGGGGTGAACACGAAGATCTCTTGCACCGCAAGGTCGTAGCGCAACGACTCCAGGAACTCGCCCGGGTCGGCGGCCTCCCGCTGCCAGTCGAGCAGTTGGCGCATCCAGGCCATGTCGTCGATCTCGGCGGCGGCGTGCGGATGCGGAACCCCGTTGCGGCCCTTGGCTTCCTTGTAGCGCCAGTGCGCGGCGATGCCGTACTCGGCGGTGCGGTGCATGTCCCGGGTGCGGATCTGCACCTCCAGCGGCTTACCCTCCGGCCCGACGACGGTGGTGTGCAACGACTGGTAGACGCCGTATCTGGGCTGGGCGATGTAGTCCTTGAACCGCCCCGCCATCGGCTGCCACAACGAATGCACCACGCCGACAGCGGCATAGCAGTCCCGGATCTCGTCGCAGAGGATCCGGATGCCGACCAGGTCGTGGATGTCGTCGAAGTCGCGTCCCTTGACGATCATCTTCTGATAGATCGACCAGTAGTGCTTGGGCCGACCCTCCACCGTCGCCTTGATCTTCGACGCGCCCAGGGTATTGGTGATCTCGGCGCGGACCTTGGCCAGATAGGTGTCCCGGGACGGCGCGCGGCCGGCGACCAGGCGGACGATCTCGTCGTACTTCTTCGGATGCAGGATCGCAAAGGACAGGTCTTCGAGTTCCCACTTGACGCTGGCCATACCAAGCCGATGAGCAAGGGGCGCAATGACTTCCAGCGTCTCGCGGGCCTTGCGCGCCTGCTTCTCCGGCGGCAGGAAGCGCATGGTGCGCATGTTGTGCAGCCGGTCGGCGACCTTGATCACCAGCACCCGGGGGTCGCGGGCCATCGCGGTGATCATCTTGCGGATGGTCTCGCCCTCGGCGGCGGTGCCCAGCACCACCCGATCCAGCTTGGTCACGCCGTCGACGAGGTGGCCCACCTCCTCGCCGAACTCCTCGCTCAAAGCCTCCAGCGTGTAGCCGGTGTCCTCGATGGTGTCGTGCAGCAGCGCGGCCACCAAAGTGGTGGTGTCCATGCCCAATTCGGCGAGGATGTTGGCGACGGCCAGCGGGTGGGTGATGTACGGATCACCGGAATGGCGAAACTGCGTGGCGTGCCGCTGGTCGGCGACCTCGAAGGCGCGCTGCAGCAACGACAGGTTGGCCTTCGGATAGATCTCGCGGTGCACCGCCACGAGCGGTTCGAGCACCGGGTTGAGCGTGGTGCGCTGGGCGGTCATCCGCCGGGCCAGCCGGGCTCGCACCCGGCGCGACGCGCTGCTGGGGGTTTTCAGCGTCTCGGTCGGCGGATCCGGCGGCTCGGCCTGCGCCGTTACCGGCTCCCCGACCAGCAGCGCGTCGCCGACGTCAGTGGGCGCGTCAAGCGCCTGCGCCGCGCTCTTTTCGTCCGCCACGTTGGTCACCTCCGACTTCGAGGATATCGCGCGGTGCGCCCAGGCTCGGTTTGATCGCCCGCCTCCTCACGCCGCATAGCGGCGCATCGTCGCCGGGCTAAAGCCGACTCAGGCTGTGCAGCGGCAACCCCGCGACCGCCTGACGACCGCCCAGCGCGGTCAGTTCGACGATCACCGCCGCCGCCACGACGGTGGCCCCGGTGCGTTTCAGCAACCGGGCCGCCGCGGCGAGGCTGCCCCCGGTGGCCAGCACGTCGTCGATGATCACGACGTGGCGGCCGCGCAGGTCGATGCCGTCCGCGGGTATCTCGAGCGTCGCGCTGCCGTACTCCAGGTCGTAATGTTCGGCGTACACCGGCGGCGGCAGCTTGCCGCCCTTGCGGATGGCCAGCACGCCCGTGCGCAGGCGGTCGGCGACGGCCGCCGCGGCCAGGAACCCACGGGCGTCGATCCCGGCCACCAGGTCGGCGCCCGACGCGATCTCGGCCAGCGCGTCGGTGATCGCCGCCAACCCGGCCGGATCGGCGAACAGCGGGGTGAGGTCACGGAATTGCACCCCCGGCTTGGGAAAGTCGGACACCTCGCGCAGCAGCGAGGTGATGACGTTGGCCACCGAGGCGTTCCCGCCGACACTGGTCACTGGACCAGCGCCCATCGGTCCATGTTCCAGCCCGCGCCCCAGCGAGTCGGGTTCTTGCTCACCGCATACATCTTCTTCGACATCAGCAGCGTCCGTTGCTGCCGGTAGAGGGGCAAAGTGGGCATGTCGCCCCACAGTACCGGCGCCGCCTCCCCCAGCAGCCGCACGCGCTCGGCGGGGTCGGAAGACACCGCCAGCGCCCCGATCGCGCTGTCGATCTGCGGATTCGAGTAGCCCGACAGGTTGTTGCCGTTGCCGCTGTGCAGGTCGTAGGCGTCCATCGCCGACGACCCGGTGGACCCGCTGCCGGCGGCGCCGCCGGTGCTGGCCAGCAGGGCATCGATCTTCCCGTCCTTGAGCGCTTGCGGCCCCGAGGTGTCCAGGGCGACGTTGGCGACCGTGATGCCGGCCGCGGCACAGGATTTGCCGATCACCCCGACGTTGACCGCCAGGCGCGCGTTGGGCCCCTGATAGCCGATCCGCACCGTCATCGGGGCACCCCCGAGCGCGTCGCGGGCGGCCGCGGGGTCCGCCTTGCCGAACTGGCCGGCCTCGGCGGCACCGTCGGCGGCGGTGACCGGGTCGTCGGCGGCCGGGTTGAGCCGCGAGTTGGCGATCGGCACCCCGGCATCGCGCGCGAGCGTGTCGCGCGGTGTGCACAGGGCGAGCGCGCGGCGGGCCTTGGGCTGCGACAGGGGGCCCTGCGGCGCGAAGATCAGCTGCTCGATGCCGTCCGACGGCGCATCGGCGCGGTCGTAGTTGTCCGGGGTCGTCAACGTGCCCGAAGAACCCGCCGCCACGTCGACCACGTCCACGCTGCGGTTGTTGACCCGGTCCTGGATGTCGGGCCCCTGGGGCCAGACGGTGATCCGCTTGGTGAGCGCCTTGGGACCCCACCACCGGTCGTTGGCGACGAGCACCACCGCGCCGCCGTCCAGGATGCGCTCGATCTTGTACGGGCCGGACGACGGGAAGTGCTTGAGGTCGAGGCCGGGCTTGAGGTCCCACATCGTGTTCCACAGCCTGGCGATCTGCTGCACGAGTTGGGCGTTGTTGCTCAGCAGGGCCGCGGTCACGTCTACGTGCAGCTCGTCGGCGATGACGTGCGACGGCATCATCGACGTGGCGGTGAACAGCTGGTTGTAGTCGACGATGCCGCGGTCCGGGATGAACGACACCCGGGCCTTCTTCTGCCCGGGCAGGCACTCGACGTTGGCGATGTCGAGGTAACCGGCCTGGGAGGCGGCGTTGAACTCGGGATACCGGCCGGACTGGGCCGCCCAGGCCAGCACCAGGTCGTCGCAGGTCACCGGCTTACCGTCGGAATAGACGGCGTTGTCGGCGATCTGGTAGTCCAACACCAGCGGCGAACCGCCCACCACCGACACCGTGCCGAAGTCACGGTCGGCGACGGTCTGCCCGTCGGGGCCGTGGTAGCTGAAGCCGGCCAGCGTGCGCGCGAACGCCTGCGCCCCGGCCGACGCGGCGCCGACGACGGTGTTGGTGTTGTAGGTGACCAGCGGGCCGTCGACCACGTAGTCGATCTGGGAGGCGGCGCTGCCGGAGCACGCCGCCAGCGTGAACGCCGCCACGAGCAGTGCGGCCAGACCGATAGCGCCCCCGGTGAGGCGATACCTGGCGGCCACGGCGACTACCGCCGGCCGGCGTTTCGCTTGCCGCTCGGACGCCGGGTCCCCGTGGGTCGCACCGGGCGCGCACCCGGCGCCGGCTTGCTCGGTGCGGGCTTGTCAGCCGAGGCGGCTTCGGTGGCCTCCGGCGACGCCGACTCGTCCGCGGTGGACTTCGCCTCCTCGGGCTCGGTGCCCGCCTTGCGACGCCGCGTGACGCGACGGGTGTGCGTGCGCACCAGTTCGGTGCGCTCGCGCAACGTGACCAGCAGCGGCGTCGCGAAGAAGATCGACGAGTAGGTGCCGACCAGGATGCCGACCAGCTGCACCAGCGCCAGGTCCTTCAGCGTTCCGACGCCCAGCAGCCACACCGCCACCACCATCAGCGCCAGGACCGGCAACACCCCGATGAGGCTGGTGTTGATGGAGCGCATGAACGTCTGGTTGATCGCGAGGTTGGCCTGTTCGGCGAAGGTGCGCCGGGTGGTGTGCTGGAACCCGTGGGTGTTCTCCTCGACCTTGTCGAACACGATGACGGTGTCGTAGAGGGAGAAGCCGAGAATCGTCAGCAGACCGATGACGGTGGCCGGGGTGACCTCGAAACCGACCAGCGAGTACACCCCCGCCGTGACCGTCAGGTCGAAGACCATGGTCGTCAGCGCGGAGATGGCCATGTACCGCTCGTATCGCACCGTGATGTACAGGCTCACCAGCGCCAGGAACACCACGAGCGCGATCAGTGCCTTATTGGTGATCTGATCGCCCCAGGTCTCCGATACCGCCGCGTCGCTGATGGCCTGCTTACTCGGCTTGCCGTCGGCGCCCTTGGGCTGGAAGGCGTCGAACAGGGCGTTGCGCAGCGCGGATGTCTGGGCGTTGGACAGCGTTTCGGAGCGGATCTGCACGGTGGCCGAACCGCCGTTGCCGACGACCACCACCGACTCCGGGTCGCGGCCGATGGCCTTGCGGAAGACGTCGGACACCTGCGACGTCTGCACCTGGCCCGACGCGCCCGCGGCGGGCATCGACACCGTCGTGCCGCCGTTGAAGTCGATCCCGAAGGTGAAGCCCCGCAGCAGGATGCTCAGTACGGCGACGCCGACGATCGCGCCACTGATGCCGAACCACAACCGGCGACGCCCGATGACCTCGAAGGCGCCGGTGCCGGTGTAGAGGCGGGACAGGAAGCCGTGGCGCGGCAGCGCGGTACCGCCGTCGGAGGTTGCCTCCACCGAGCCTTCGCCGGCTTCGGTGATCTCGGTCGCTTCGGCCGCGTCTGTCTGGGTCTTGCCTTTGGAGGCCATCACGCTATCCCCGTCCCGTCTTGACGTTCGACGAAGCCCGGCGCTCGCGGGCGACCTGCTGTATCGCGCCCAGGCCGTTGTATGCGGGTTTCGCCAGCGTCGGCGACTTGGACGCCAGGTAGACCAGCGGCCAGGTCACCAGGAACACCACCACGACGTCGAGGATCGTGGTGAGACCCAGCGTGAAGGCGAAGCCCCGCACCTGGCCGATCGCCAGGGCGTAGAGCACCGCGGCGGCCAGGAAGGTGACGGCGTTGCCCGACACGATCGTCTTGCGGGCCCGCACCCAGCCACGGGGCACCGCCGACCGGAACGATCGGCCCTCGCGGATCTCGTCCTTGATGCGTTCGAAGAACACCACGAACGAGTCCGCGGTGGTACCGATACCGATGATCAGACCCGCGATCCCGGCCAGGTCCAGGGTGTAGTTGATCTGCCGGCCCAGGATCACCAGGATCGCGAAAATCATTGCGCCGGAAGCGATCAGCGAGAGCGCCGTAAGCAGGCCCAGCACCCGGTAATACAACAACGAGTACAGCAACACCAGCACCAAGCCGATCGCACCCGCGATCAGCCCCGCTCGCAGCGAGGTCAATCCCAGTGTCGCCGATACGGTTTGAGCCTCCGAAGCCTCGAAGGACAGCGGCAGCGAACCGTATTTCAGGACGTTCGCCAGCTGCTTGGCGGTGGCGGCGGTGAACGGCGGGTCGCCGCCGGTGATCTGGGTCCGGCCGCCCGGGATGGCTTCCTGAATCATCGGGGCGCTGACCACCTGGGAGTCCAGCGTGAACGCCGTCTGGGTGCCGATGTGGGCGGCGGTGAAGTCCGCCCAGGTGTTGGCCGCCGCCGGCTTGAATTGCACGTCCACGACGTAACCGATGCCGCGCTGGTTCATGCCGGAGGTGGCGTCCTGGATCTGGTCGCCGCTGATGATCGACGGCGCCAGCAGGTAGGCCACCTTGTGGTCGGTCGAGCACGTCACCAGCGGCAGGTTCGGGTCGTCGTTGCCGGCCAGGATGTCCTCTTTGTCGCAACGGGTGGCCTGGAACTGCAGCGCGAGGAACTGAACGCCCTGACGGGTGCTCTGGCGCCACTTCTTCTCATCGGCGATCCGGTCGGCGAGCTCCTTGCGCGGGTCAACGGGCTTGGCGTGTCCGGTTCCGAAGTGGTGGTCGACGGCGACAACCTGGTCATCACCGTTCCCGGCAACGACGGCAACGAGGCGCGCAACCTGGGCCAGACCGCCCGCCTCTATATCCGTCCGGTGCTGAACTCGATGCCGGCCCAGGCGCCCCAGCCCACGCCCGCCTCGAAGGCGCCGACCCCGGGC
>NZ_LZKH01000261.1:0-88649 GCF_001672745.1 Mycobacterium sp. E1386 | reverse complement strand
GGCCTGTTGGTCGCGGGCCAGACCACGACCCAGCGCCCGCGTACCCGCCAGCGGCTCGGTCACCGACTTCATGACGGTCCGGGAACGTGGCAGCGTGCAGCACCTTGGCTCCACGGTCAGCGGGCGGCTAGGTCCGTCGAACGACCGGATGGACGCGCTGGAAGCGCTTTTCCCCGCGGTCACCGCGTCTGGCATCCCGAAGGCGGGCGGGATGGAGGCGATCCTGCGTCTCGACGACGCCCCGCGCGGACTGTATTCCGGTGCGGTCGTGATGTTTTCGGCCGACGGCGGCTTGGACGCGGCGCTGACGCTGCGGGCCGCTTACGAACGCGACGGCGTGACATGGTTGCGGGCCGGGGCGGGCATCATCGAAGAGTCCACGCCGGAGCGTGAATTCGAAGAGACCTGCGAAAAGCTCTCCACCCTCGCGCCGTACCTGGTTCCGCGCCAGTAGCGCGTGCGCGACTGATTCGTGCCCGTCGGAGCCCTCCGGCGGGGTGGCCCACTCGGCATAGGGACCTTTGGCCCTAGTTGGCGGGGATTCCGGCGTGTCATCTTCATGTAACCGGATGACACAGATACATTGTGCGTTACTTGACGGCACACATAACTGGAGGGCTTTGTGTCCAACGACCTGACCAACCTGCAGCTACTACACGAACTTGAGCCGGTGGTCGAGGATCTGCTCAACCGCCACCTGACGATGTTCAAAGAGTGGAATCCGCATGATTATGTCCCGTGGTCGGACGGCAAGAACTTCTACGCGCTCGACGGTCAGGATTGGGAGCCCGGACACAGCCGGCTCCCCGACGTCGCGCAGGTGGCGATGGTGCAGAACCTGCTGACAGAGGACAATTTGCCGTCGTATCACCGCGAGATCGCGATGAATTTCAGCATGGACGGCCCCTGGGGGCAATGGGTCAACCGGTGGACGGCCGAGGAGGCCCGGCACAGCACGGCGTTGCGCGACTACCTGGTGGTCACCCGCGCCGTCGACCCCGTCGAGCTGGAGAAGTTGCGGCTCGAGCAAATGACGCGGGGCTTCAGCCCGGGGCAGAATCAGCAGGGTGATATGTTTGCCGAGAGTCTGTTCGACGCGGTCATGTACGTCTCGTTTCAGGAGCTTGCCACCCGGGTCTCCCACCGCAACACCGGTAAGGCGTCTCAAGACCCCATCGCGGAGCAGCTGATGGCCAGGGTGTCGCACGACGAGAACCTGCACATGATCTTTTACCGGGATGTCAGTGGAGCGGGTTTGGACATCGCCCCGAACCAGGCGATGAAGTCGGTGCACCGCATCTTGCGCAACTTCAAGATGCCCGGGTTCACGGTGCCCGAATTCCGGCGAAAGGCGGTAATCATCGCCGTCGGCGGTGTTTACGACCCGCGCATCCATCTCGACGAGGTGGTGATGCCGGTGCTCAGGAAGTGGCGCATCTTCGAACGCGAAGACTTCACCGGGGAGGCCGCGCGCATGCGCGACGATCTCGCCGTGTTGGTCAAGGAGCTCGAGCAGGCCTCCGACAAATTCGACGAATCCAAGCAGCGCTATCTCGAGCGTGAGGCCCGCAAGACCGAGCGGATCACCGCCAGCAAGGTGCTGAAGACGGAAGGGACGCTGACCCTGAGCGGGCACTGACCATGATTTTCCGCCGATGAGGCTCCCGCCACGTCGATGTGGCGCTTGATTCGCACTCTATAGATTCACTTCGGGGCCAACGAACCTGCTAACTCCTGAACTTCGAGCATTGGGCAGTTTGAAACGCGGCTCAGTGGGAACCCACACTTCCCCCTCGCATGTTCAAGTCAGGAAAGCTCATGGTTAGAGCACGTATCGACCGGCTCAAAGAAGACTGGTTTCTGCTCCTGGGAACGCTTGCCGCTTTGTCCACGCCGCAATCGGGCATCATCTACGGGTTTGCCAACCGTCGACGAGCGCAGGAACCCGGCAGGCAGGTCGCACCCGCCCCGCCACAAGTGGTCCGACCCGAAAAACTCATCGCCTAGCCCGACGCCGATTCCGGCGCGGAGCTGGACTCGAGGTAGTCGGCCAGTATGTGGCCCACCAGTGACTCGATGTTGGACTCGATCGACGACGCGAGCGTGGCGGTGACCGTCGCCACGGCCTGAGTGCGGAAGCGCACCAGCATCGTGATCAGTTCGGCAATCTCGGCATCCGGCGGTAACGGCTCGCCCGGCTTGATGCGGTCCAGCACGTGCTCGGCCCCGGCGCGCACCAGCATGTCGCTGATCTTGTCGATTTCGGGCACGATCTGCTCGTGTAAGTCGACGAGCTTCTCCAATTTGACACCGTAGCCGCGGATTTCGTTGAACGCCTCGATCAGTTTTGGACGGATGACGGTGGCTTGGGCTCCGTCGACCCGAATGACGTGCAGCGCTACCAGGCGCTCGAACGCGTCCGCGTCGTCAACGAGTCGCTGCGCCTCGGCCAGTGGCATGGTCTCCGGTTTCTCGGTGGTCCACGGGCCCGCGATGGCCGTCTCCAGGCCCAGCACGTCGCCCAGGTTCTTGCCCTGCTCCCAGGCGCTGAGCATTTCGCGAACGTGCGCGATGTTGTATCCGCGGTCGAGCATCGAGGTGATCAGCCGCAGCCGGGTCAGGTGGGTGTCGTTGAACAATGCGATGCGGCCGACCCGCAACGGCGGGGGGAGCAGTCCGCGGTCGCGGTAGACGCGGATGTTGCGGGTGGTGGTGCCGGCCAGCCGGGCCAGATCATCGATCCGGTACTCACCGGACGTGGGGACGCCGTGAGGATGGCGGACCGCCGCGTCGAAAAGCTGCGAGACCGCCGTCTCGATCAACTGTCGGTACTCCCGCGATTGGCGCCGAACGCGCTTGGGTGCGCGCCGCACGTTGTGCAGCACGCTGGCGATGGTGCCAGGCTCGGGGCTTGAAGAACGGTGGAGCGGGCGGTCGGGTGCCATGTGTCAGCCCGACGCGGTGGCCAGCGCCCGGGGGCGGCGCGCCACCGCCTGGTAATCGTCGTAGCGGAAATCCCTCATCTGCCGAAGATACTGCGTCGCGAAACCCGGGTACATCGACCCGTTGTATCCGTCCTTGGTGAGGTACCAACTCCGGCAGCCGGACATCCACGTCGTCTTGGTGAGGCGGCGCTGGAGGCTGTCGTTGTGACGGCGCTGGACCTCCTCGCGCACATCGAGATAGCGCAGGTCGTTGTCAAGGATGGCGGTGATGCCGCGCACCGCGTACTCCAGCTGCCCCTCGATGTAGACCAGCAGGGAGTTGTGACCCGGCCCGGAGTTGGGTCCGGTCATGACGAACAGATTCGGATACCCGTGCACGTTGATGCTCTTGTAAGCCTGTGCGCCACCGGCCCATTCGTCGGCCAGCGACCGGCCGCCGAGCCCGGTGACCGCGAACGGCGGTCCGGTCAGATGGACGTCATAGCCGGTGGCGAAGACGACGCAGTCGAGGTGGTGCTCGATGCCGTCGCTGGTGCGGATGCCGGCCGGGCTCATAGTGGCGATCGGCCAGTCGATGAGCTTGCAGTTGTCGCGCTGCAGGGCGGGGTAGTAGTCGCTGGAGACCAGCATGCGCTTGCACCCCGGCCGGAAGTCCGGCGTCAGCTGGCGTCGCAGCCAAGGGTCCTTCACCTGGGCGCGCAGATGTGCCCGCCCCAGGCGCGCGGCCAGCGAGGTCAACGGCGTGTCCCACACCAGGGCCGTGGCGCTCGCCTCGTGACCCCAGAACAAGGCCTGCCGCGCAAGTTGCTGGGCGGCAGGCACTTTGGTGAACAGGGCCTGCACGGCCGGCGGGGTGGCGGCGTCCAGGCGCGGCAGCACCCAGCAGGGGGTGCGTTGGAACACCTTGACGAAGCCGGCGCGTTTCACCAGCTCGGGAATGATCTGGATTCCGCTGGCGCCGGTGCCGATGACGGCGACCCGTTTGCCCGCGAAATCGTAGTCGTGGTCCCAGCGGGCGCTGTGAATCTTGTGCCCGCGATAACTGTCCAGCCCGCGAATGTCGGGGAAGCTGACGTCCGAGAGCGGTCCGGAAGCCAGCACGACGGTGCGCGCACGGAATCGCTTGCGGCGTCGGGTGGTTGCGGTCCAAACCCCGTTAGCTTCGTCGAAGCTCAGGCCGTTGACCTCATGGCCGAATCGGATGTGGCGGCGGATGTCGAATCTGGTCGCCATGTCTTCGAGGTGGCGGCAGATCTCCGCGGCGGGGGAGTACGTACGCGACCAGGCCGGGTTCTTGACGAACGAGTACGAATACAGCAGCGAGGGGACGTCACAGCTGGCGCCCGGATAGGTTGTGTCGCGCCAGGTTCCGCCAACCCGCTCGCCGCGTTCCAGGATGACGATGTCGTCGACTCCGGCGTCGGCCAACCGGATCGCCGCTCCCAGCCCGGTGAAGCCGGCTCCGATGATGAGCACCGCGTGGGTGTGGTCGCCTGCCATGGTCACGCCGCCGGCTCGTGGGTGAGTTCTCCAACCCAAGTCGGTACCGACGGAAGCAGGGGCCGCGGATATCGGTCGGAAAGCCATACCATCGAATTCGCCAGCAGGTGGTACGGGTGGCGTGGATTTGTGACCACTCCCGCGTAACGCCTCAGGAAACGATAAGTCGGTACCCGCCTGGTACGTTCGCCGCGATCACCAAGCTCTTTGAATCTCTTCACAGCTCGGTAAAGCCGCTCCGGCTCCATACCCATGTCCGTGATCTCATTGCGGATCCTGTTGATCAGCGGTGCGCCCATGATCGCACCGATGATGAGACCCGGAGTGGCGTTGTGACCGACGAAGTCGATCAGCAACCGTCGGATCTTCGCGTGCCCGATCATGTCGAGGACTTCGAAATCGACAACCAGGTGGCGTGATTCGTCATTGTTGATCTTCTCGAAAACCTGGTGGCAGATGGGGTCGTGCACCTCATCGAGGAGGAATTTCAACAGGGCGCCGTCCAGGGCGACTTCGAGCATCGGAATGACCGTGCCCAGCAGAGACAGCGGCATGTCATCGGCCCAGCGGTCCAGCCAGTCGATCGCCAGTCGGATGTTCACGTTCGGCTCGGGAATCTCACCGTCCTCGAGCATGCCCCAACGCTTCATCAGCGCCAGTTCGGCGTTGGCGTGGCGCTGCTCCTCGGCGTGGAAGTAACGGTAGATCTCGGCAATGGTCGGTGTGGGTGCCTTCTTCGCCAGCGCAGCGAAGCCCCTGGCGCCGATATTCTCGATCCAGCATAGGTCGGCCATGAACGCCTTGAGCTGTGGCCGCTGTTCATCACTGATCATTTCGGCGCCGGGCGCATCCCAATCGATGTCGGCGAGCGCCCACTGGCGATCCTTGATCTTGGCGAGCATAGCTTCCATGTCGATGGCCATCGGGAGCTCCTTTGCGTTGGGTGATCAGGGCAGGTTGATTCGGGACACCAGGCCGGCCGCACGCGTATAGGCCTGCGGGGCCATGCGTTTGATATTCCAGCCGATCTTGGCGTCGAGTTGCGGCATGCAGTACAGCTCGCCGCGGTCGTGCGCGTCCAGGCAGATCCGCGCGACTCTGTCCGCCGAATATCCGGTCCAGCGCATCAATCTGTTCGCCAGCTGGCTGGATTCCTCGCTGATGCGGCCCGACGCGACGATGTTGGTCTTCACGAACGTCGGGCACAGCACCGTGACTTTCACCCCGGTGCCGGCCAATTCGGCGGCCAGGGTCTCCGAAAGTGAGAGCACACCGGCCTTGCTGACGTTGTAGGCGGCCATGCCCGGGGCCGCGCCGAATGCGGCCGCCGAGGCCACGTTGATGATGCCCCGGGCAGCGTGCGACGGGGCCCGCAGGATCGGGGTGAACACATGGCAGCCGTGAATGGGCCCCCACAGGTTGATGCCCAGCGTCCACTGCCAATCATCCAGCGGCGCATCGCCGATGGCCGCGCCGCCGGCGCCGACACCGGCGTTGTTGATCACCAGCGTCGGCGGCCCGGAAAACCAGGCCTGTGACTGGTCGGCCAGCGCCTGGACATCCTCGAGTTTCGAGACGTCGCAACGGATGGCGGTGGCTCTGCCGCCCTGGTCGGTGATCGCGTCGGCCGTCCTTTGGGCGGCGGCTTCGTCGATGTCGCTGCAGACGACCGCGCCGCCGCGCCGGGCGAGTTCGACGGCGAACGCCGCGCCGATGCCGCTTCCGGCGCCGGTCACCACCGCCGACGCGCCGCGGCTGGGTTTCGACCTTCCGAGCAATCTGTCCAACATGCCTCAGAGCACCTCCTGGGTCGTGGCGCGCGCATCCTGCAACGCGTGGGCGATGAACCGCGCGACGTAGGCCACAGCCTTGGCGGCCTCGGGCGTCATGCGTGGCAGTGCCTGAAAGACGTGCACCTGGTGCGGCCAGATCTGCAGTTCGCATCGGCCGCCCGCGGCTTGGATGTCGGCCGCCAGCTGACGGGCGTCGTCCTGAAGCATCTCGGCTCCGCCGGCCTGGATGAGGGTCGGCGGAAGCGGCGGGCCGCCGGCCACATTCAGTGTCAGCCGCTGGTGAGTGAGGTCCACTCCGGCGTGATACATGCTGACCAGGCGAGCCGCGTCGGCCGCCCGGATCGCGGGATCGCGACGCGTCCGTTCACGGGCGAGGCACAGCTCGAAGGTGACGTCGTAGAGCGGGGAGAACAGCGCCAGCGCGGCGGGGTGGTCGGCGGCGACCTCGGGTTGCAGCAACATGTCGACGGCCAGGTGCCCGCCCGCCGAATCTCCGGCGACCACAATCTGTTTCGGCGATACTCCACAAGATTGCAGCAGCCAGTCCCAGCCCGCCCGTGCGTCATCGGCCGCGGTGGGAAAGCGGTGGCGGGGCGCGAGTCGGTAATCGATGCTGAAGACCGGCAAGCCGGTCAAGGATGAGAGCCAGGACGTCAACCGCCGGTGGGTTTTTGGCGAACACACGGCGTAACCGCTGCCGTGCACGTAGTAGATGGCTCCCACGGATGTGGACGATCGCGCCGCCTCGCTGGTCGGGGTGCGCGGTCCGTATACCCATTCACCCTTGACGCGGCGCCCGTCGGGCAGCTTCGTGTCGACGTGTTCGACGCGGGTGCCCGCCAGCGAGGGGCCGAACGTTCCCATGATCCTGGCGACGATCTGGCGCGACAGCCATAGCCCCCATGCTCGCTCGGGCGGTATCAGGCCCGTGACCGGCCGCAGGGTGTAAGCACTTACCGCCGCCGCGCCACGGGACCGCAATGACCCGCGGGCCGGAACACCGTCCGCCATGTCACGCAGTCAATAACAAATGGTGACATTAGTCAATGGCATCTTTGGCGGCGATCAAGGCTGGCTGCTGCGCCGCCTGTCCGGTGGCAAGCTGAACGTCAGGTCGTCGACGGCGACGAAATACCTATTCCGCCAAAGGGCGGCATCCGTCGGGTCATCGATGGTTACCTCGCTATCCCCAAGAGTGTCACGAACTTCGAGGACCAAGGCAAGTTTCGCCACCATGCTGGGTAGGCCCTTCGAATACCAAAGGTCGCGGAGGGCAACCAGATCACTTACGTTCTTGAGGTCATCGTTGAGCCCGATGATCTCCTCGGATTGACCAGCGTGCTTGGCTTGGATGGCCGTCAGTTTTCGTTGAAGTTCGGCCATCGACCGCTGGCGTTCGACTAGGTCACGCACGATGCTCCATACGGCGGCCGCCGGGTCCATGCGGAACGGCCCTTGGGCATCCATGTCGGGAATGCTCATCGAGGTTCGTCCCTTCCGGTCCGGTTCACACCATGGGGGCGCTTAGAGGCAGCCAACATCCGGCAGCAGATTGAGAATACACGCTCACAGTTGCCGATAGGAATCGTTTACGGCGACCGCGCCTGTGTGAAGGCAAGGAATCGGTGGGACGTAAATCGTTCGGGGGAGCCGCGGAATAACTCCGTGGACGCCACCTGTTCCGGCACTACTCCGGCGGCGAGCATCGCCTGGAGTTTGAAGGCACGCGCGGCGGGACTGAGTCGGTGCCTGATGTGTCCGACCGATTGATCGAGCGCACTGGGCCATTCGTTCCCGGGCATCGCCGTTGCGGCGTAGCCACGTGCCACTGCCTCAGTGAAATAGGCGCGCACCGAGAGGTTTTCCGAGAAAAGCCGATGCGAGGCGATGATCGCATCCGGCCATAGCGGATCCCCGCGGAGGCTATCGCGCCTAATCGGCGAACTGGTCTTGGCGCCCACGATTCGCAACGGCCGGTCATCGCGGGAAACCCCCAACTGCACGGTCACGTCCCACCCCGCCGATGACCAGTCGTAGATCAGGCCTCCCGCGGTGCGCACGACGTCGGTCTCGTCGGCTCCGAGGACTACCAAACAGTGTTTGGTCATTCGACCACGCAGGGTGTTCGCCGCGTCATTGAGCTCCGCGTCATCGGAGTGGATTGCCGGCGGGATCATCTGACTGCGGTCTCTGGCGCGGGCGGAGTACGCCGGCTATCGATAATCGTCCGTGGCGCAGCGGAGATCCTCCCGCGCAGGCCCATTCCTTTCGTCGCCGGGCCCGAGCCCGAACACGTTGCTGAACGCACCTGTACTGGCCCCACGGCTCAGAATGCCATCCTGATACCACTTGTACGCCCACACCCTTCTTTATCTCCGCTGACTTGCGAGCGGTAGACGCGGTGTCACGGTCCGGACTCGCGCGCTGTCCGGGCCCGTTCGGAAGAGGCAGGAGTTGTGTGACACCATGTCGGTAATGATCATACTTATTTCTGAGAATACCGGTATCCGCCGCGTAGGTCGGCTTGGAGCCGGGCATCCCCATTCAGTTCGACACGGCGATGGCCCTAGCCGAGTGCCCGGATCATGAGGCCACTACCGGAGATCACACCCTGGAATCAATGGTTTTGGACCTCGGGTGCGGACGGCAACCTACGCATTCAGCGTTGTCTCGAATGTCATACCTACGTGCACCCACCGGTGCCGATCTGCCCGGAGTGCCGCGCAACGTCGGCTGAACCTACCGTGGTTTCGGGACGAGCGACAGTAGTGGGCTACACGTTGAATGAGCATCCGTGGCTGCCGGGATTCGACCCGCCCTATGTGATCGCCGTGGTTGCACTCGACGAGTGCGCCCAGGTGCGCTTGACAACGAACATTGTGGGGTGCCGGCCCGAGGGGGTGCATGTCGGCCAGCGTGTCGCCGTCCGGTTCAAGAACGTTGACGACGTCTGGATTCCGTTGTTCGAGCCCACAGGCGGCACCGACGAGCGGGATCTAGTGGGTCCGGCGAGTTCGCCGGCGCCGCGATGCCCGCTGACAACAGAGCGCTTTGAGCATGGGTCCGTCATATCGGGCATTGGTCGCTCTGCGACGGGTCGCCGGCTGATGATCGATCCGTTGTCGCTTACGGTGGATGCGTGCTTAGCTGCGGTCAATGATGCTGGTCTGGAACTTGCTGATATCGACGGTCTTTCGACGTACCCGGGCCCCGTGGGTATGGGCATGAGTGAAGGCGGAATCGCGGCGGTCGAAGAGGCGCTGCGCGTGCATCCGACCTGGATCAACGGCGGCATGGATCTGACCGGTCAGGGCGGCGCGATCATTGCGGCGATGATGGCGGTGGCTTCCGGTCTGTGCAGGCACGTCCTTTGCTTTCGGACCGTGTGGGAGTCGACGTTTGCAGCCCTTCGCTTACGCGCGGGCGGCGGGCGGGTGGCTGGGCCACAGCAGTGGTCGTTGCCGTTCGGCGCGGCGTCCGCGGCCAACTGGATTGGGGTGAACGCCAACCAGTATTTGCACCGCTACGGCGGTGATCGAGAGCTCTTCGGCATGATCGCGGTGAACGCGCGCCGCAATGCGGCGCTCAATCCTGCGGCCATCTACCGCGACCCGATGACGATGGATGACTACTTCGCCGCGCGGGCGATCACCTCACCGTTCGGGCTGTATGACTGTGATGTTCCGTGCGACGGCTCGATAGCGATCGTGGTGTCCGACGCCACGGTGGCCGGCGATTTGCCGCGACCGGCAGTGCGCTGTGAGGCCGTCGGCACGCAGATCCTCGAACGCGTCTCGTGGGATCAGGGCACACTTACGCACGAGCCCCAAGTCATCGGCCAGGCGGCGCACCTGTGGAGTCGAACCGGCCTGCGTCCCAAGGACGTCGACCTTGCACTCCTCTACGACGGCTTTACCTTCAACTGCGTGTCATGGCTGGAAGCCCTGGGTTTCTGTGGCTTCGGCGAGGCCCAAGGATGGCTCGATGGTGGGCGGCGCATTGCGCTGGACGGCGAGCTGCCACTCAATACGCACGGCGGCCAGCTGTCGGAGGGGCGGCTGCACGGATTCGGATTCGTCTACGAAGCAGTGCTGCAACTGCGCCACCAGGCGGACGCTCGTCAAGTCGCGGATGCAGGCACCGCGGTCGTCAGTACGGGCGGGGGCGTGCCGTCCGGCGTCATGCTCTTACAGCGCGCGACCTGACCCGTGGTGCTCGTCGGATCTCTGAGCCGGGATTGGTTAAATGCCAGGTAGCACGGCTCACTCGAACGCGATGACGCTGCGGATGTTCTTGCCGGAGCGCAGGTCTTTCATGGCCTCGTTGATGTCGTCGAGCTTGTATTTCTGGGTGACAAGTTCGTCGAGCTTGATCACGCCCGCCTCATACATCGACAGCAGCCTGGGCATGGCTTCGCGCGGATTCATTTCACCGTAGAGCGTGCCTTTGAGGGTCTTGCAAGAGCTAACCATGTCCGCGAGGAGCAGTGGAACCATCATTTCGGTGAGCTTCGCCATCCCCGTCAGCACGCAGGTTCCGCCTTTGCGTAACAACATCATCGCGGTGAATACCAGGTCTACCGGCACCACACCCGGGGTGAGGACGACCCGGTCGGCCATCACGCCCCACGTGATCTCTTTGACCATTTCCAATGCGGCACCGGCGTCGCCGGCGGCATGCGTCGCACCGAAGGTCGGTGCCATCTCCCGTTTGAATTGGTTGGGGTCTACGGCGACGATGTGCTTGGCTCCCGCGACCTTCGCGCCCTGCACCGCATTCATGCCGATCCCGCCGACGCCGATCACGACCACCGTGTCACCGGCCTGCGTTCCTGCCGCTACCGAACCGGATCCGAATCCCGTTGTCACGCCGCAGGACACCAGCGAGGCGGCCTCCAGGGGGATCCAGTCGTGCACCTTGACCAGTGAACGCTCGGACGCCACCACATACTCGGAGAAGGTGCCGACCTGCATCATCGCCATGAGGTCTTCACCGCCGAGGTGGCGACGCCGGGTACCGTCGGTGGTCATCGCTTTGCTGTAGATGTCGGCGCCCACGTCGCACAGGTAGGTGTGGCCGGTGACGCACCACCGGCAACTGCCGCAGGCCGGGAGAAAGGAGACAGCCACGTGGTCGCCGGGCCTGAGCGTCTTCACCTCTGGGCCCACCGCTTCGACGACGCCGGCGCCCTCGTGGCCGCCGAGCATGGGGAACCATTCAGGCACCGGAATGCCTGATGCTCGCATCATCTCTTCCATCTCCGCGGTCGGAACACTGTCACCGGTATAGAAGTGTTCGTCTGAGTGACAGATGCCCGCGTAGGCCATCTTGACCAAAACCTCGCCCGCATGCGGTGGGTCCAGCTCGACCTCCGTGACTTCCCAATCCAGGCCCACACCACGCAACACCGCTGCTTTGGACTTCATTGTCGCTTCTCTCGTTGGGAGTCAGGCGGCCGGCCAGCCGACGGTCTTTGTCTCAGTGAAGATTTCGAGGCCCTCGATGCCGCACTGCCGGCCGACGCCTGATTGTTTGTAACCGCCGAACGGCGCGTCCGCGCCGTACCAGAGGCCGCCGTTGATGCCCAAGGTGCCGGTTCTGATCCGGCTCGCCACGGATTTGGCGCGTTCGAGGTCGTTGGCGAAGACGACGCCGGAGAGGCCGTATATCGATTCATTGGCAATTCGCACCGCCTCGTCGTCGTCGTCGAATCCGATGACCGACAGCACAGGTCCAAAGATCTCCTCTTGCGCGATTGTCATCTTGTTGTCGACGTTGGCGAACACGGTCGGCTCGACGAAATAGCCTTTCGGCAGGTGCTTGGGCACGCCGCCTCCGGTCACCAGCCGGGCGCCTTCCTGCTTGCCTTTCTCGATATAGCCGAGGACCCGGTCCTGCTGCTTTCTCGAGACCAAGGGTCCCTGTAGCACCGACGGATCAGTGGGGTCGCCGTAGTTGGTCTTTTCCATTGCGGCTTTGACGATTTCGACCGCTTCGTCGTAACGCGAGTTGGGCACCAGCAGGCGTGTGGGCATCGCGCATCCCTGACCGGCATGCATGCAGATGAACGCGCTGCCGCCCACCGGGCCGCCGATATCACCGTCCTCGTCGAGGACCAGGTATACGGACTTGCCACCGAGCTCGAGGAAGGTGGACTTGAGTGTCTGGGCAGCGTCAGCCATGATGCGTCTTCCGACCGCCGTCGAGCCGGTGAACGCCACCATGTCGACCAGCGGTGACGTCGAAATCACCTCGCCAACCAGGTGGTCAGATGATGGGACGATGTTAATCACACCCGGCGGGATGTCCGTCTGCTCGGCGACGATGCGGCCGATCCTGGTGGCGTTCCACGGGGTATCCGGGGCGGGCTTGAGCACGCAGGTGTTGCCCATCGCGAGGATGGGGCCGATCTTGTTGAGAATGATTTCGAAGGGGAAGTTCCACGGTGTGATGACGCCGACGACGCCGATCGGCTCCTTCCAGACCTCGCGGCTCGTCAGGCTGCCCAGTCCGAACGCATCCTTGGCGGGGAGCGAACGCTTCCAAGCGAATTGATCGATCATGTCGGCCGGCCAGGTCAGGGCTTCATTGAGTGGCACGTCTAGCTGCGGTCCATAGGTCGATAACACGGGACAGCCCACTTCGGCGACGAGTTCGGTGCGCAAGTCCTCGCGTTCGGCTTCGAGTGCTGTCTGTAGTTGGCGCAGTCCGGCTGCGCGGGCCTCGCCGTTGCGTGACCACTCGGTGTGGTCGAACGCGTGACGCGCAGCGGCGATAGCTCGGCCCATGTCGGCGCGGGTACCGTCGCTGGTGGTGCCCAGGACCTCCTCGGTCGCCGGGTTGACGTTTTCGAAATGTCGCCCGGTCTCGGATTCGACGAGCTTGCCGTCGATCAGCATTCGCGGTTCATGGTTCACCATTTGCGAAGTTCCTTCACTGCGTCGGAGGTGCGCGGGGCAAGGGTCAGGTAGGGGATGAAACTGCTACTCCCGCAACGGATCACGGAATTGACTACATCGGTCAGATGCTCGACGTCAATCAACCCGCCAAGCATGTACTTGTTCTCCATCCAATATCGGATGGCCGTCTCCAACGCGTCGGGATCCCAGGCCTTGTTGAACTCGGTCTGCGCGTCACCGCTGCCGCCGAGGCTGTCGCCCACCGCGAGGCGGGTGAAACCGATCTCAGGATGTTCGATGCGCCACGCCTCGACGAGCTTGTCCAACGCACCCTTCGTCACGGCATAGGCTCCGAGCAGCGGCCACGGAGTTGTATAGGACGCACTCAGCGACGACAGGTATACGGCCGAGCCCGCCGTCGCGGCCAGGTGTGGCGCCGCGGCCGCCGTGACCAGCGAAGCCCCGATGACGTTGGTGGCGAACAGCTGCGCCCATTGTTCCGCCGTCACCTCGCGCAGTGGCGCGAGGACGCCCATGCCGGTCGTGTACACCAAGGCATCAAGACCGCCCAGCGCGCCGACCACTTCGGACATCGCCTCGTGGCAGGTGTCGGCACTGGTGACGTCGCACGCCACGGCCACGGCTCCGTTGCCCGCTTCCTTGGCCGCGTCGACCAACCTGTCGTATCGACGCGCCAACAGCGCAACGTGCGCGCCCCGGTGTGCGAGCCCGATTCCGATGCACCGGCCCAGACCCGAGGAGGCGCCCACGACCGCTACTCGCAACGGGCGTTGTTCGTTGTCAGACATCGAGCTTGGCGCTCATACTGCCGAGGGTCGCGCCCGCGGTGCGTTCGAACCGGCCATGGTCGAAACTACGGATCTCGACATCGTGGTCACCGGCTTCGGCGCGCAGGGCGCCGACCGTGCATTGTTCTCGGGTGCGGTGCTGGAACGGGTCGAATGAGTACCAACGGCATGCGTTCTCATACGTGATCTTGTTGATCTCGTCGTCCGGGAGGTCCACCATGACCAGGGCAAGCTCCTCGGGTGCCGCGGGCCACGACGAGTCGGAGTGCGGGTAGTCACACTCCCAGGCAATGTTGTCGATGCCGATGTCATGGCGTAGCTTGACGCCAATTGGGTCCGCTATGAAGCAGGTCAGGAAGCGCTCGCGGAACACCTCACTGGGCAGGTTGTTTCCAAAGTCCTGGCCGGTCCACAGGTGATGCATTTCGTAGGTTCGGTCGAGTCGGTCGACGAAGTAGGGAATCCAGCCGGTGCCGCCCTCGGAAAGTGCGAAGCGGACGTCGGGAAACTCTTTGATGACGCGGGACCACAACAGGTCGGCGGCCGCCGAGCAGATGTTCATCGGTTGCAGGGTGATCATTACGTCGACGGGCGCGTTGTCGGCGGTCATGGTGATCTTGCCGGAGGAGCCCAAGTGGACGGAGAGCACCGTGTTGGTGTCCGACAGCGCCCGCCACATGGGATCCCAATACTCGTCGTGGAAGCTCGGGAATCCGAGCGTTGCGGGGTTCTCGGTGAAGGTGACCGAGTGGCAGCCTTTGTCGGCGTTGCGGCGGATCTCTTTGGCGCACAATTCGGGATCCCACAACACGGGCAGCCCCATGGGCAGGAAGCGCCCGGGATACGAGCCGCACCAGTCGTCGATGTGCCAGTCGTTATAGGCCTGGGTGACGGCGAGGGCGAGGTCCTTGTCGGGGTGGGTGGCGAAGAGCCGGCCCGCGAAGCCGGGGAAAGACGGGAAACACATCGATCCCAGCACACCGCCCGCGTCCATGTCTTTGATCCGCTCATGGATGTCGTAGCACCCCGGGCGCATTTCGTCGAAGGCGGTCGGCTCGACGCCATATTCCTCGCGTGGGCGACCCGCCACAGCGTTGAGGCCGATGTTGGGGACGATGGCATCGTTGAACATCCATACCTCCGAGCCGTCGGGTCGGCGAATGACTCGGGGCGCCTCGTCCGCGTACTTGCTTGGAAGCCTGCCCTCGAACAGGTTCGGCGGCTCCACCAGATGGTCGTCGACGCTCACCAGGATCATGTCTTCGGGCTGCATGTGTCTCCTTGCGACAAAATTCGAGAACGAGGCTATCAGATAATCAGAGTGACTATTGCAGTTTTCGGAAATACGCATTTCCGTAACGGGCGAAACGGGTCCGCATCTCCCGTTTCGCCGGTCAGCGTCGTGGCATCGTGCGAGGCTCGATGGCAAACGAGAGCAGGAGCCGGTCGAGGATCTTGGCGGCCCGACGGCGCGCCCTATCGGGGTTCGCGGAGTGTGCGACCAGAAGTGAAGCCTCCTCGAGCGCGGCGACCAGCATGTGTGTCAGCTCCCCGACGGGTTGATCGTCGATGCTGCCCTCGGCGATCGCCTCACGGACCGCCTCGTTGATCAGCGCGATGCTGTTGCTCTGCTGTATTTCGCGCAGGGTTTGCCAGCCCAGCACCACGGGTCCGTCGACGAGTATCACCCGCTGAACCGCGGGTTCCTGTGCGGCTTCGAGAAATCCGTGCAAACCCCGCGTGAGCCGTTCCCAGGCGTCCGCGCCCGGTGGCGGGGCAGCGATGGACTGGAGGGTGAGGTCATTTTCGACGTCTTCGAATACGGCGCGAAACAGCTCGGCCTTGTCTTTGAAGTGGTGGTAGAAGGCGCCGCGCGTCCCGACGCCCGACTTCGTCACGATGTCGCTGATGCTCGTGTTGAAGAACCCATGTTCAACGAACAGCTCGCGACCCGCGTCGATCAGGTCGCGACGGGTCTGCTCGCCCCTGGCGCGTCGATCGTCGTCCGCTCCGCCGCGCTTCGCCATGCCGACGATCGTAGCAACCTTCAGCTTGAATGTTGAGCGTCGGGATGGGTCGTTTCAGCGCACGATCCCGCGAACCGTCATGAGACCGAGTTCAGTGTGGGACTTGAAACCCGGCGGCGCATCGCAGATTGCGGGAATGGAGTTCACGGGTTCCATCGCCGTCCAGGCATAGCCGATGTAGCCGGGCTTCGCGTGCTCTCGGGCTTCCTGGCTGCCCCGCAGGATCAGCTCGGTTCCTGGGTCGCCCTCGATCACCACGCGGTAGTGGTAGTACGGTTCCCAATCAGGCTTCGGATCGATGGCGTCGTGTTCGATGAACGAGTAGAGCTCGTGCAGCGTGATGAACGGCCTGCCGTCCACCCACGCCGTCCAGAGGTGGTGCTGGGATGCGACTGTGCCCTCCTTGATCACACCCTTGAGGCCCGGCATGTCCATGTCCGGCGTTCCCTCATAGGGGATGTCGCGGGTGGCGGTGCCCAGCTCCACATCCGTCGTGAACTTCTCCACCGTTTTGCCCAGCCCCTCGACCACCATGGTCAGGGACTGCGCGAACAACGACCACGCGTCTTGGAAGAGATTGCCCTTCGCGAACTCCGCCGGGGTTTTGCCGAAACCCATCTCGTCCAAGTACTTCAACGTGTCCTTGTTGAAGTTCACCGCCTCGTAGATGTGGATGTGGTCAGTCTTGCCGACGATCCGCGCCAGCGTCAGGACGAGCAGGTCCGCCGCGTATCCGGGGTGAATCCCGCCTCCGTGGAACGAGGTACCGCCGGCTTGGCACGCCGCTTCGATCTTGTCGATGTCCGCGCCGTTGGTTTCGGTCCGATGCCACCACGCTCCGCCCGAGGCGACGACGCTCTTCCCGCCGCGGAGCAGGCGGCAGATCTCGTCGACGTCCGACCACAGTGGCGCATAGAAAACGCAGTCGGCATCGAGGGCCTCCAGGGCTGCCTTGTCGGTGGTTGCGAGCACGCCGATCGGCGCTACCCCGACGAGCTCGCCCGCGTCTTTGCCGACCTTCTCCGGACGATTACAGAGCACTCCGACGACTTCGTAGAGCGGGTTGTGTGCGAAGTGGCGCAGCGCCAGAGTCCCGACATTGCCCATGCCCCACTGGATCACGCGATACTTCTTCTCGGGTGTCGATGCACATGATTCCAGCGGTGATGCGAGCGTCATTGCGTCTCCTTCGGGCGGCCCCCCTCGCAAGGTACACCCCGAAAGGGCAGATATGCCGGTTACGTAAACCATCGTTTCCGGTTCGCGGAAAGGATGGCATCGGCGCGGACAACCTTCATCCGGTATGTTGCCGCTATGCCAGACGACGAGGTTCGCGCATACGGGTCGGTTGCTCCCCTGAAAGTCGGCCTGCTGAACGACTATCCGACTACCGGGGACACCGACAACGACAGCGTCGACGCGCTGCGCCTGGTGATGGACGAAGCCGTCTCGTCCGGGCTGGTCGATCGGCCGATCGAACTCTGCATGCGCAACGTGGTCGGCTTGCCCAACGGTACCTACGCCGCGGTGGAGAGGGCCTTCGACGAGCTGGTGGCCGAGGGCTGTCTTGCCATCTACGGCCCGTGGGTATCGGACAATGTGGTGCCGCTGCGTTCCCACGTCGAGGCCACCGCTCGGGTTCCGATCGTCACCCTGTCGGGGTCGGAGGGTGCCCTGGGCGATTGGTGCTTCGCGTTGAACAACGGCTCGATGCCGGAGGAGCCGGTGATGTTGGCCGCGGTGATGATCGGTGATGGCCGGTCGCGGATCGCGATTGCCTACGAGTCGTCGTTGATCGGAAAGGAGTACCTCACGTTCGCCGAGCGGGCTTACGACGCCGCGGGTCTGAAAATTGTTGGCACCGTGGCGATTCCCCAGGTGGAGGCTGATAAGTCGGAGGCGGTGGCCGCGTTGCGCGCAGCCGCCCCCGACGCTCTGGTGCACGTGGGATTTGGGCACGGTCTCTGGGGGTTTACGGACGCGCTGCTGGCGGCGGGCTGGGACCCCCCGCGGTACACGACGACGGCCTTCGAAATGGCGCACATCAACGCGGAGTGGAGGCGGCAGCTGTCGGGCTGGATCGGTCTGGACAGCTACGACGAGCGCAACCCAGTCGGTCAGGCCTTTCTCGACCGCTTCGAAGCCAGATACGGTCGTCGGCCCGGACACTCGATGCCCGGGCTGTCGCACGACGCGGCCACCGTGATCGTGCGCGGCCTCGCGGCGGCCCGTCCGCTCACCGGGGAGGGAGTGAAGAACGGGATCGAGCAGGTCAAGCTGATCCCGTCGGCCAGCGGCGCTCCCGGGACCTTCCTGCGGTTCGGCCGGTTTATCCGGCAGGGCTGGATGGGATCCGATTATCTCGTTGCCCGCAGGGTCCTACCGGACGGCAGTGCGCACGTCTTCCACGCGGCGCCAAGCGACCACATTGCCCGCGCGGTCGCGCGCGCCTCACGCTAGCTGGATCGCGCCGAATACCGGTGCGGTCACGATGCCGGGCGGTTGGGCGAGCACGTACGGAATCGCGCGAACCGCGCCCATCGCGATCATCAGGTGGCCCGGCATGGCGTGCTGCCCGGGCTGAGCCGAGTCATCGAACCCCACGTCGAGCTGGAGTTCGAAGCTCGGCTGTCCTTTGATGACCGCCCGGATCAGGGGCGCCTTCTCGCCGGGCCTCAGCGGAGCCATGCCCCACTGGGGGAGGTCGCGGGTGAGGACCCATTCCTCGTGAATGGCCAGCAGCGGGAGGCCCGACCAGTGTCCGACCCACGAGAATCGCTGTCCGACAACCGTTCCAGCCTCGATCGTGCCGGCGAGTACCTCGATGTCGTGCGGCAGTGTGGTGGCGTCGACCGCCACGTCGATGTGCGACAGGGTGATCCCGAGGACGTCGGCCGTCGCATTGAGCGCCTGGCGGTAGGCCATGTCGAGTTTCTTGATGATCGGGGAGTCGACGCTGACGTCTTCCGGTGGTCTGCCCATGCCCATGAGGTCGACCAGCATCGGCCGGCTATCCACGGCCGAAACGTCGGTCGCCTCGTAGAGATCGATGCGGTCGATCGTCTTGCTCAGCCCCGTCACCGTGGCGATGAGCCGCTCGAACATGAAGCCGGGGTTCTCGCCCGCGGCGTGGAACCGTGACCCGCCCTGCCGGCAGGCGTCGGCGAACGCCGATTCGGTCTCCGCACCGTAGGTGGGTAGGTGGTTGTACGACGTGGTCGTGATGACGGTGCTCCCAGCGGCCAATAGGCGGCAGATGTCCTCGGCGTTCGTCTCGATGACGTGTGCCTTGCTGGCCGTGTGCACGACGACGTCGGCGCCCAGTGCGACGATCGCGTCCTTGTCCGCCGTCGCGATCACGCCGGTCGTCGGCGGGAGACCGCAAAGGGCGCCGGCGTCGAGTCCCGTTTTCGCCGGGTCGTAAACCAGCACGCCGACGAGTTGATAATGGGGATTCTCGATCAGTTCCTGCAGTGCGGCCCGGCCCACGGCGCCGGTCGCCCACTGCACGACTCGAGTAACCAATCGAACGCTCCAGGTTGCGGTTTCGCGATGTAAGCCTTCTGGTTCATTCAACCTACATCATGTAGCTTTGCAACCGACAACATGTAGGTTGATGGCTGATGAGGTGGCGTGTGGCGGAGCCGAAGGTTGACGACGACATCGAGCAGCGCATCCGCGAGGCGCAGGAGAAGTTCAACGCCGGGATGGGCGCCGACGGCGACGCGACCCCGTACCCGCTCTTGCGCGAGCTGCGTCAAAAGGCGGCCGTTCACCCGGGCTGGCCGGAAATGGGGGTTCCCTGCGACGGGCCCGACGGCAAGAAGACCTTCACGGCTTACTCGTTCAACGCCGTCAAGGCCGTGTTC
This sequence comes from Mycobacterium sp. E1386, assembly GCF_001672745.1. Classification (NCBI taxonomy): domain Bacteria; kingdom Bacillati; phylum Actinomycetota; class Actinomycetes; order Mycobacteriales; family Mycobacteriaceae; genus Mycobacterium; species Mycobacterium sp. E1386. The sequence goes on along the minus strand of NZ_LZKH01000261.1, from coordinate 68,807 downwards.
ACCGACAACGCCACGTTCAGCACCCGGATCTACGAGGATATGGTGCGGCCGCTGCAGGGTCCGACGATCCTGGAGATGCAGGAGCCCGAGCACGCGACCTACCGCAGATTGCACGAGTTTGCGTTCGCCAAGTCCTCGATGAAACGCTGGGACACCGAACTCGTCGGGCCGCTGGTGAACCGCACGATCGCGAAGATTCGCGACGACAAGCGTGCGGACTTGGTAGCGGCGGTGTTCATGCCCATCCCGGTTCGGGTCATTGCGGCGCTGCTCGGGTTACCGGAGTCCGATATCGGCCAGTTTCACCGCCTGGCCATCGACCTGTTGGGCTTTCGCGCCGACATGGAGACCGCCTTGAAGGCGTCGGCGGAGATGAAGGAGTACTTTATCGGCGTGCTGGCCGACCGGCGCAAGTCGCCGAAGGACGACATGGTGACGATCCTGTCGGAGGCCGAGATCGATGGCGTCAAAATGTCGGACGAGCAGATCTACGGGTTCATGCGCAATCTCCTGCCCGCCGGAGCGGAGACCACGTCGCGATCGACAGCGAGCCTCGCGCTGGCCCTGTTGACCCACACCGACCAGCTCGACGCCGTGCGCGCCGATCGCGGTCTTTTGCCCCAGGCGATCGAGGAGGGCATCCGGTGGGAGACGCCGCTGCTGAATTTCATCCGGGAGGTCACCACTGACACCGAGTTCTTCGGGCTCGACATCCCGAGGGGATCGACGATGATGGTGAACCTGGGCAGTGCCAATCACGACGAGACGCGCTGGCCGGACCCCGAAACCTTCAATATCTTCCGGGAACGCAAGCCGCACATCGGGTTTGGCCACGGTGCGCACTTGTGCCTCGGGATGCACCTGGCCCGGCTGGAGAGCACCAAGTTCTTCAACGCGCTGTTCGACGAATTGCCGGGGCTGCGGCTCGACCCCGACGCCCCGCCCCCCTATGTGAGCGGCACGATGTTCCGTTCACCGCCGCGTCTCGACGTGGTCTGGGATTGAACGGACCGGCCGACATGACTCGCGTGATCCAATGGGCGACCGGGGTGACCGGAATGATGGCGCTGCGCCATGTGTTGGGCCGCCCAGACCTGGAACTCGTCGCGGTGCGCGTCTACGACCCGGCAAAAGCCGGCCTCGACGCGGGCACCCTGTGCGGGGTCGCGGAAGCGGGGGTGCTGACGTCTGCTGATCGGGACGCCGTCATCGCTACCGATGCCGATGTGGTGCTCTACATGGGCAAGGTGGAAATCGATACGCCCGGCTGCTTCGCCGACGTCTGCGATCTTTTGGCGTCGGGCAAGAGCGTGGTGGCCACCGGCAGCCGGTTCGTGCATCCCCGCTCGCTGCACGAATCGCTGGCCGACGGAATTGAAAAGGCCTGTCGTGCAGGCGGTTCGTCATTTCTCGGGCTAGGCCTCTACCCGGGCTTCGTCGGCGAGTCGCTGGTCCCGATCTTGTCCCGGCTCACCGAGCGCGCCGACCGGATCAATGTCCGGGAGGTGCTGAACTACTCGACCTACGCCAGCCACGACCTGATTTTCAACGCCATGGGTTTCGGGCATGCACCCGATGACACCACTCCGCTGCTGACCAACACCGACTACGCAGCAAGCGCATGGATCGGCAGCGCGACGATACTCGCGCAGGCCCTCGGACTCGAGATCCGGTCCGTCGAGGGATTTCGGGAAGTCGCGACGACGCCAAGGCCCTTAACGGTGGCTGCCGGGGACATTCCCGCGGGTACGGTCGGGGCGATGCGCTTCGGCGTGGTGGTCAACTGCGGCGAAACCACGCTTGCGGTAGAGCATCTCACCAGGATGGCCGACGACCTGGCGCCGCAGTGGCCGACGGAGATTGGCTATCAGGTGGCGTTCGAGGGCAAGCCCAACATGAGTTTTCATCTCGTCATAGGCTCGCACGGGGAGGATCACGCCGAGCAAGGCTGCCTGGCCACCGCCATGCACGCCATCAACGCAATCCCGGCCGTGATTGCGGCTGAGCCGGGTCTCTACGACCTGTCGACGATCACCCCGTTCGTCGCGCACTGGACCGAACGCGGCGCTGTGCCCACAACATAACTGTCTGCAGGAGGCCGAAATTGATCTCGTTCGCCGATCGCGTCGTCCTGGTGACCGGCGGTGCCCGCGGACTCGGGGAGGCGTATTGCCATGAATTTGCCCGTCGCGGAGCCGCGGTGGTGGTCCACGACAATGGCGCCGAAACCGACGGAAGTGGAGGCGATCCGGGCCCGGCTGATGACGTCGCCGCCGCAATTTGCGCCGCGGGAGGGCGGGCGGTGGCGTGCGCCTCGGACGCCAGCGCCGAACAAGGGGGGCGGGACGCGGTCGACCTGGCCGTCAGCGAATTCGGACGATTGGACGCGATCGTCGCCAACGCCGGCATCATCCACGACGACCCGTTGCCGGACTGGCCGACCGAACGCTTCGAGGCGCTGCTGCGCCACCACGTGTTGGCCGCCTTTCACGTCATCCGGCCGGGTTTCGCGGTGATGCGGGACGCCGGATACGGCCGACTGGTGTTCGTTTCCTCCGCGGCGGGGGTTTTCGGGCAGCCGGGGTTAACGGGATACGCCACGGCCAAGACGGGGATGCTCGGGTTGATGAACGTCGCGGCGCTCGAGGGTGCGGCGTTCGGAATACACGCCAACGCCATCATGCCGATGGGCGACACGCGGATGGCCATGGCGCTCATGGGGGATGCCGGCCGCACGCCCGATGCGCGGGCCTTCCTGGAGACGCTGCGGCTCGATCAAGTGGCCCCGGTCGTTGCCTACCTCGCCAGCGAGCACTGCACACTGACGCACAGGGTCCTGAGTGCATTCCGGGGAAGGGTAGCTGCGCTGCAGATCGGTGTGACCCGTGGCTGGTTCGGCGGCGACGGCGCCTTCGACGCCGAGGACGTGGCGGCCAACCTCGACCGTATCCTGGACCCATCGGAGATATTCGTGCCCGGCAGCATCTTTGACGAAATGGAGCATGCTTTCGCGGCGGCTCCTGTCGAGTCGCAGGCGAGTTCCTGACCGGTCCGGTCCGCGACCCTCGGCGAAGCGGCTCGACGTCAATCTGCGGTACTCCACCCCCGAGGAACAGGCCTGGCCCCTGATCTGCCTCGGCAGCCCGCGGCTGAGCTATGTGGGCGGCGAGGTGCTGTGGACCGACGGCGGCTGGAACGGCGCGATGACCATGGGCCGCCATCGGGCGCAGTGGGCCGAGAACCCCGAAGAAGCTCTGCCGACGAAGAGCTGATCTACGGTCAGATGAAGTCCGACCCGCCGTCGACGTTCACAGTGGCACCCGTCACGTAGCCGTTTCGCCGCGACGCCAGATAAGTGGTGACGGATGCGATCTCCTCGGGTAGCCCGGCGCGCCCGATGTCACACGGATGGCCGTACGTCTTCTCCACCCACCTCATCACGTGCTCCGGATCCGATGCGTCCAACCCGTCGACGGCCAGCACATCGCGCAGGATCTCGGTGAAGCTCGCCGTGACGATCGTCCCCGGGCACACGCAGTTGACCAGAATACGCTCGGCACCAAGGCTTTTGGATAGGTTCTTGGTGAAGCTCGCAAGTGCTGACTTGGCTGCAGTGTAGGCGACCAGGCGAGGGTTCTGTCGTTGGATCGAATGCGCAGACAGGGTGACGATTCGAGCCCACTCGGCCGATCTCAACAGCGGCAATGCGGCCCTGACGGAGCGCACGGCGGACAGGGTGCCGAGATCGAATGCGGAGCGCCAGTCGTCATCGTCCAGGTCTTCAAACGCACCGGCATTCGGACCAACGGTGTGCACCAGCACGTTCAGGGTGTTCCACGCATGACCAATGGAGGCAAAGGCCGACTCAATGGAATCGGCATCGGACATGTCGACGCTGATGGTCAGTACTTCGGGTGCCCCCGCCGCGCGGATTTGCCTCGCGGCCGAGTCCAGCGTCGCCTGGCCGCGCGCCATGATCGCCACGGAGGCACCTTCGGCCGCGAGACTCTCTGCGATCGCGAGGCCCATCCCCTTGCTGCCGCCGGTCACGACCGCTGTGGCGCCCTCGAAACCAAGATCCATTCAGTCGCCAGCCCTTCGCCGTCTGGTGATCGTCACCGAGTCTTGCCGATTCGCGGCGCAAGATGCACAATCTCGCTGACGACGGTGGGATTCGCGCGTGAAATGGCGATCAGGGAAAGCATTGCGTTGGCCACGTCGTCCACCGTGGACATCTCGTCGGGGATCTGGCCCGCTCGCGCCCAGGACCGGTACAGGTCGGCCAGTAGATCACGGTCGGCTCCGCGCAGGATCTCAGTGTCACAAGTGGGGCCGACGCTAACCCGGATCACGGCTAATTCGGGATGCTCGGCCCGCCAAGACCGCATTATCTCGTCGAGCGCGGCCTTGCTCGCGTGGTAGGCCGCTACACCGGCGCGGGGGCGGCCGACGTCATGGCTTGATGCGACGATAACCGTTGCGTTATCGGCCAAGTGGGGGAGGGCCGCTCGCAGCACATGGGACGCACCGACGGCGTTGACGGTGTAGGAATGCAGCCATGTCTCCACATCGGTGTCTTCGATCAGCACGAAGGGCACCACGGCGCTGGTAAACACCACCGCATCGAGCTTGCCGAAGTTGGTAGCGACCTCATCGACGACGGTCTCTACGGCCCGCGGCTCGGAAACGTCCAGTTCATATGCGGATCCGTGCAGCCGATCGGCCAGTTCCGAGAGTATGTCCACTCGTCGTGCGGCGAGTGCGACGTGCGCTCCCCGGGAGTGGGCGGCGATTGCCAACGCCTGTCCGACGCCCGAGGAAGCTCCGATGATCAACATCCGCATCCCCGCGATGTTGGAGTGCCGGTCGCTCATAACCCGCTTCCTTGGCCGAATCCGTAACTGACGGTCATACCCGATTCTCTCATGCGAGAATCATTGTTTTCGTCGAGGCCGGACTCGTTTGCGCCTCGGCGGTGAAACAGGAGGCGGAATGTTCGACTTCAATGGCAAGGTGGTGCTTGTCACCGGCGGCGGCGCCGGCATCGGGCACGCGACAGCGAAAGCCTTTGCCGACCTGGGCGCGTCGGTCGTCGCACTTGAGGTTGACCAGGCACGGTCCCAGCAACTGCGCAGCGCACTCGGCGACCGGGGGCTCGTAGTCACCGGCGATGCGACCGCTGCGGTCGACGTGTCGGCGCTCGCCGATGCCATCGGCAGTCGGTACGGGCGCCTCGACGTGCTGGTGAACAACGTCGGCCACTTCATGACGCGGCCGACCCCTTTCGAGCGGCTCACCGACGACCAGATCGATGACAATACCGCGTCAACCTCAAGCACATCTTCCTGGTAAGCCGGGCCATGCTGCCACTGCTGCGTGCCGCCGCCGGCGGTGCCAGTATCACGAACGTCTCGTCGATCGAGGGCTTCCGGGGCATACCGCAGTTCGCGGTGTACGGAGCCTTCAAGGCGGCGGTGACTGGCTTTACGATGAGCCTCGCCCTCGAGCTGGGCCCAGAGGGCATCCGGGTGAATGCCGTGGCGCCGGAAACCACTGATAGCGCCCAGGTGCCGCTGGACCGCATGATTCACCCATCGCAGAGACACAATATTCCGCGTTGGATTCCGCTGGGTCGCTTTGGAACCCCGCAAGACATCGCGGGCTGCATACTGTTCCTGGCGAGCCCGTTGGCGGCATGGGTGTCAGGGACCGTGGTGCATGCCGACGGTGGCGCGCTGGCCGCCGCGGGATGGTATCGCGACGATCGTGGCGCGTGGACGAACATGCCAGTCATCAACGGCAACAGCGCGAGTCCTGCGGAGCCGTCCGGCTGACGTCTGGCGAACTTGCCGAAAGGCTTGTTTGCGTTTCACGTGAACGCATATTCTCGTTCGGTCGAGGGTGTTTCTCGGCGCGAGGGAGGAAGGACCGCCGCGTGACACATACCGTGGACGCCGAGCCCTACTATGACCCGTTCGACTTCGAGATTGACGACAACCCGTACCCGGTGTGGAAGCGACTGCGGGACGACGCGCCGCTCTACCACAACGAGAAGTACGGCTTTTACGCGCTGAGCCGGTACGAGGATGTCGCGCGCGAACTGGTGAATTGGCGTGACTACCGCTCAGGCAAAGGCACCATCATCGAAGTCATACTGAACGGTGTCGATATCCCCCCAGGCGTGATTCTGTTCGAGGACCCACCAATCCACGATGCTCATCGCAGGCTGCTCTCTGGAGTGTTTACGCCGCGGCGAATGGCGGCTATCGAGCCGCTGGCTCGCGAGTTCTGCCGTCGCGCGCTCGAGCCGCTGATCGGAGAAGACACCTTCGACTTCATCGCGGACCTGGGCGCCTTGATGCCGATGCGAACCATCGGCTATCTCCTCGGGATCCCCGAAGAGAGCCAGGCCTCGATACGACGAAACACGGACAAGCTACTCGAGCTGAAACAAAGCGCGCCCCAGCAGGTCTTCGACGACATGATGACGCGCCAGTCACGACTGCTCGAAGAGTTCATCGACTGGCGCTATGAGCATCCGTCCGACGATTTGATGACTGAGTTGGTCAACGCCGAACTGGAGGAGCCCGACGGTACCCGTCGCCGCCTTACCCGCGCGGAGGTGCTCACCTATACCGGCACCGTCGCGGGCGCCGGCAACGAGACGACGACCCGCTTGATCGGGTTCGCCGGCGCACTGTTGTCGGACCACCCGGATCAGCGCCGTGAGCTGGCGGCCGATTTCAGTTTGATTCCCGGTGCTGTCGAGGAAATTCTGCGCTATGAGGCGCCGTCACCGGTGCAGGGCCGCTACGTGGCCCGCGACGTAGCGCTCTACGGGCAACGGGTCCCCGAGGGATCCGTGATGTTGTTGCTGAACGGGTCGGCGAATCGCGACGAGCGCCAGTTCCCCGACGCGGACAGGTTCGACATCCACCGGAAGGCGGCTCATCTGTCTTTCGGCCACGGCATTCATTTCTGTCTTGGTGCCGCGCTTGCCCGGGTGCAGGCCAAGGTCGCGCTCGAAGAGGTGCTGTCACGGTGGCCGGACTGGGAAGTCGACCACGAGAAGGCAAAGCATGCGCACACCACGAGTGTCCGCGGCTGGGCCACGCTGCCGGTGAGGCTGTGATGTGACGGAAGCCGTCGATTCGACAACCCATTCGCCTTGTGTCCACCCGCTCGAGACCAATGGGTCGCCGTTGGTGCGCAGGGTGGGGTGGGGACTGTTCGGGGCCGCGTATCTGGCTTCCGTCGTCCTGACCCTCGCCACCATTCAATCGGGCACTAACGCCGATCTCCTTTGCGGCCCTTATGGGCATCTGGAGCAGTCGGGTAAAGCGGGACCTTTCTACAAGTGAGCCACATGCACAGAGGATCACAGAGTGATTCCCGAAGGGAACGATGATGATTGACCGCGCATCCGCGCGCTATCGAGTCGCGCACATTGGGACGGGGCTCACCGGCAGTGAAGCGCTGCGGGCCGAGATTCTCGATCCAGCACTGGATCTCGTGGGCGTGCGCGTTTCCTCGCCCGGCAAGGTCGGAGTCGATGCGGGCCGGCTCTGCGGTGTGGCTGAAGTGGGTGTGCAGGCCACCGGCGATATCGCGGAAGTCATTGCACTGAAACCTGACTGCGTGTGCTACTGCGCGACCGCGGTCCGCCGCGAAGACGATGCGATCGCGGACATTGTCACGCTGCTGGAGTCGGGGATCAACGTCGTCACTATCTCGGCCATTCCGATGGTGTACCCGCCCGCCGCACCGCAGCACTGGCGTGCCGCGCTCGATTCGGCTGCCAGACGGGGCAACTCAACGTTCTATGCCACCGGTAGCGAGCCGGGGTTCATCAGCCTCAATCTTCCTACCGCCCTTCTCTCCGGGGCCGGTACCGTGGATTCGTACCGGATGGATGAGTACGCGCTGGACTTGGACAAGGCCTATCCAATCTGGGATGTGCTGCATGAGTCGATGGGTTTCGGGAAGCCGGACGGCCACACGCCGGTCCGCATAGCTTCGGGCAAGGTAAGGCATGACTGGGAGACGGTCGTGCGCTATCTCGCCGATGTGCTCGGAATCGACCTCGACCGTGTAGAGCTCGACTGGGAGACATTGCTGGCTCCGGCCGACCTGCCTACGGCCCTCGGGGTGGTGCCGTCGGGCACGATTTGCGGGCACCGTTGGCAACTCTCTGGAGTTGTCGATGACCGGAAAGCGGTGGCAGTGCAATACTTCGCTACCGTGACTTCGACCCCGTGGCCCGAACACTGGCCCAGGCCTTCGCGCGAAGGGCAGGGCGGCATGGTCTTTCGTGTTGAGGGCGACCCAAGTATGAGCCTGGAACTGTACCTCGAGCCGTCCGAGCACAACCGGATAAATCCCGGAATATCGGCCACCGCGATGGCGGCGGTGAATGCCATTCCTCGTGTGGTCGCCGCGGCCCCCGGTGTCATCGGGTTGCCGTTGGCCGGACCTGAGATCGTCACTCGACTCTCGTCCACTCGAACATGACGCTGTTCGCGTTGCTGCACGGCGGCCTGCATTATGGCTCATGCTGGGACAGGGTCGCGGTGGAACTCGCGCGGCGCGGTCATCGGGTCGTTGCGCCGGATCTGCCGGTCGACGACGACTCGGCGGGTGCCCTGGAATGGGCGCGCGTGGCGATCGACGCGATCGAGGAAGCCCGGGTCGGTGGTACCGCGTCCTCCGACATAGCCGAAGATATCGTCGTCGTGGCACACTCGCTCTCGGGATTGTGCGCACCGGTGATCGCCACGCTCTACCCGGTGCAAAAAATGGTCTTCGTCGGCGGCCTCCTGCCCGTGCCCGGACAGTCGTTCGCCGACCACCTGGCCGCCAACCCCGATGCGATCGCCTTTCCAGAGCCGCAAGAACGCGGTGCCGGACCGTTCGGTCTGGGATGGGAGTCGGTGTGGGAGGGCTTTTACCATGACTGTCCAGAACCGCTGGCGCGGAAAGCGTTCGAAGAATTGCGACACCAATCCTTCACCGTGTTCATCGAACGTTGCCCGATCGACCGCTGGCCCGACACCCCTTCGGATTACGTGCTGATGCGGGATGACCGCGCGGTCGGCGAGTCCTGGGCCCGGCGCAATGCGGTCGATCGGATCGGGGCTCGCGTCATCGAGTTGGACGGTGGCCACTCACCGTTTTTTGCCCGACCGGCCGAACTGAGCGCGGTCCTGCTACGCCTGGGCAACCCCGACATCGACGGAAATCGCGGCTGCCGTGACGAATCTCGACTCATCTGAGGCCAGCCACGCAACCGCGTTGGCGACATCTTCGGGCATTGTGACGGCATTCGGAATCAGTTGCTTGCTGAAGCCGTACTGGGGATGCGAGTAGGACTCGGCCGCTTCCTGCATCGCTTCGATCCCGCGGCCCGATGTTTACCGTCTAGCTCACATCCACCGCGTTGCGGGGCGCGGTGATCGGCAGGTCCAATGACGTCGCGATGCCGGGGGCCGCATCGATGACATACGGTATGGCATTGACCACCCGCATGGCAGTCGCCTCCATCGCGTTGTCGTTCGCCGATGCTGCGGTGCCTTCGGTGCCGAAGCGAAGATCGCAGTGGATGTGTGGTTCGCCCTCGATGACGATGCGGTAGGTGCCATGTGGCGCCGACGCCCACTCCGGCGCCAGGTCGGGAGCCATGCGGTTGATGTGCTCGATGCTGATGACGGGGCGGCCATTGACCACCCCGGTGGTTTCGGCTCTCACCGCGCCACAGGTACCGGCCGGAATCAACCCGCATGCCACGTGTAAATCCCTTGGCGTCGCGACGCGCTCGTAGCTTTCGGTGATGGTGTCGAGCTCGACGCCGAGGGCCCGCGCCACCAGACCGATTGGAGGTCCCCAGGCGAACTGCTGTGCACCCTCCAGCTCCAGGAGCGGTGTGAAATTGAGCGGCCGGCCAAAGCCCATGGCGTCGAACATCAGATACTCGTTGGGATAGGCCGAGTAGTCGAAAATCTCCTGGGCGCGAACCGAACGGATGGTGTTGGACAAAGTCGACAGTATGACGGCGAACTGGTCGCCGGCGAATCCCGGTTCGATACCCGACGTGTAGATCGTGACGCCCCCGGCCAGCGCCGCGGCTCGTACCTGGTCGGCCAAGTCGGGAATCCATCTGTCGGGAAACATCATTCCCGGCGTGTTGGTCGTGACGACGTTGATGCCCGCTTGCAGGAATCGGACATAGTCGCGAACCGCGGCCGCGTCCATCTCTTCGCTGGCGGCCGCGTAGACGACACAGTCGGGCTTGAGCTTGATGATGTCGGCCAGGTCGGCGGTGGTCGTCACGCCAATCGGGCCGAGCCCGACGACCTCACCCGCGTCGCGCCCAGCCTTGCCCGGACTATGCACCCATACGCCGACCAGGTCGAGGTGCGCGCGGCGGTTGATCGCTCGCAACGCGATGCTTCCCACGCCGCCCGTCGAGATGACTGCCACGCGTGCCACCTTGTCCGCCACGGTACTTGCTCCTGTGATGTATCGGCTACAGATCGGGTATCGGAAGGGAGGAGTTCGGTCCTTGAAGGCCGCCGTCGACGATGAAAGTCGAACTGGTGGCGTAGCAATCGCGGGTGCACAGATACAGTGCCAGCCTCCCGAGGTCTGCCACGTCGCCGATACGGTGTAGGGGCGTCAGCTCCTTTAATTTCTCCTCGGAACCCGGCATCAGGTCGAAGCTGGATTGCAGCCCGGTCGTCATGAATGCGCCCAGGGCGATCGCGTTCACGCGGATCTTGGGGGCGAGCTCCTGTGCCATGGCGCGGGTCAGGGCTTCGAGCCCACCCTTGGCCACCGAGTAGGGCAACAATCCTCGGATCCCGAATCGGCCGGCTCCTGAGGAGATGTTGACTATCGAGCCTCGGCCCACCGTCAACATGTGCGGCACCGCCAGTTGGCTCATGGTGAACGCTGAAGTGACGCAATAGTCGAACGTTTCCCGGAGGTTGTCGTCGGTCAGGCCCAAAAATGGCCCGTAAGTCGCGAAACCGACGTTGTTGACGAGGATGTCGATGCGGCCGAATTTGTCGACCGCGGTCTGGACGACGCGCTCGCTGTCGGAGCGTTGCAGCGCGTCGGCGGTGACCGCGAGGCCTTTGCCACCCGTTTTTTCGATCTCTCTGAACGTCTGCTCGACCTCGGACGAGGTCCGAGCCGTACCAACGACAGTGGCACCGGCTTCGGCGAGTACCTTGGCGATACCCTCACCGACGCCGCGCCCGGCGCCGGTGACTATTGCCACCTGGCCGTCTAGGTTGAACTGTTCAAGTGCCACGAAGCGCCTCTCCGCCAGGACGTGTGGGTATGCAGGCGCGAATCTACCGTATTGAGAATGATTATTTCCGGTAATTGAAATCTACCTTTGTGAGCTCGTAGAGTCATTGACATGGCGCCCCCTCTGCCTCATTTGCACCACGTTGTGTTCGCGGTCGGACTCGACCGGCTCGACCGTGCTGCCGATTACCTGGGCGCTTTGGGCTTTCAATTCCAGGCTTTCGAGCTCGAGCACTTAGGTCTGCAAGTCCGCCTGGACTGGGACCGCGGATTCGAGCTCGTCGCCCCGACCGCCACGGCACCAACGGAGGCCGGTACGGCGGCCGACTTCCTCGCGCGCAACGGCGACGGGCTGTTCTCCGTCATCGTGCGGGTGGCGGATTGCGCTGCGGGCGAATACATCGCCGCGAGGTACGGCGTTAAGTCCGACTTCCGGCAGCGGCACGAAGGCGAGGGATTCGAGTTGACCGAAGTCAAATTGGAGCCGTTATTCGGCATCCCGTTGACGTTGATGGCCACGGACATGGCCGACGGGCAGCCGGTCAACCCCTAGCCGAGTGCAGCCATTCGCTGAGTTGGCGCGCCAGCTCCGACTTCTTGACCTTGCCGGTCGCGGTGAACGGGAGGTCTCGCTTGGCGGTGACCCAAATGTACTTCGGGACCTTGTACGCTGACAGTCGATCGCGCAGTTGCACCCGCAATGACTCTGCGTTGAGTGCGGATTCGCCGCGTGGCACCACCGCCGCTGCGACCACCGTTCCGTGCTCAGTGCTCTCCGCTCCGACCACGTATGCCTCCAGCACACCGTCGCAGTCGGCCAGTGCCAGTTCGACTTCGCTGGGTGTGACGTTGGTGCCGCCACCGGTCTTGATCAAATCGCCCAACCGTCCGGTGAACTTGATCCAGCCGTCGTCGTATTCGATGCCGCAATCGCCCGTTCGGTAGTAGCCGTCGGGCGTGAACACGTCCTCGCGCTCACATTTGTGCAGCCGTTGCATCAACGAATACCCGCGAACCCATATTTCGCCGGGCGTGCCATTGGGCGCCGCCTGTCCCGTGTCGGGGTCGACGATCAGGTGGTGCAGCCCTTCGATTGGTGGGCCGCCGGTTTCGGACCGATCGGGCGTTTGCGGCAGATACGGATCGATGCCGAGGTGATTGCCGCACAGCTCGGTCATTCCCAGGCCGCTGGAACCCTTGGGCTGATGGAGGGGTGGCACCATCGCGGGCATGCTGGTGCGGTGCACCGAACTCAAATCGCGTGCTGAGAAGTCGGGATGCTCGGACAGCGTCTTACCCTGCTGTGGCCAGCCCAGTGCGATGGTCGCGTGGTGTCGCTCCATGAGTTCCAAGGCCCCTGCTGCATCGAACGCGGGCTGAGTGATCAGTGTCGCGCCGTGATGGATTACCGCATGCAATCCTGTGATCAGCCCGCCCACCCAGAAGAAGGGCATGGACGTGAACATCACGTCGTCGCGGGTGACGGCGTACATGAAGGTGAGGTTGTAGGTGTGGCGGACCAGCGTGCCATGGGTGTGCACAGTCCCTTTCGGGTCGCCTGTACTGCCCGAGGTGTAGATGATCATCACCTCGTCGGCCGGTGTCACACACGATTCCACATCGACGAGGAAGTCGGTGTCGGCTGCGGACAGCGCGTCGTCGGCGTTGATCCTCGTCGTCCAGGCCCGATCGGACGGCCCCCACACCGCGACGGTCCGCAGGAACGGCGCCTTGCGCACCATGATGCGACCTGGCCGGTCCTGACCGGCGAGACCCGGCAGCGCATCTTCCAGCCGGGTCAAGAAATCGTGGTTGCGGAACCGCGACCACGTCAGGATCGCTCTTAGGTCAGCATGTCGGGCGGTCCAGGCCAGTTCGGAGGCCTTGTAGAAGGTGTTGAGGGGAACAGCGACCGCGCCGATGCGTGTGGTGGCAAACCACGCCAGTGCCCAGTCGACGCTGTTGGGCATCAGGATTCCGACATGGTCGCCCTTGCTGATGCCATGCGCCAACAAGGCAGTGGCCAGCGCGGCTGAACGCCGGTCGAGGTCGGCATAGGACAAGCTCCGCCCGTCGGCGATGAGGAATGGCCTGTCGCCGAAGCGCGCTGCGCAAAACCTCACCAGTGCAGGGATCGTGGGCAGGATCGTCGGAAAGGGCATAAGCGCAGAATAGTAGCCTTTCCGATAAACGAGAACACGGGTTCTCATTCACCGGCGTCCGCCTACGATATTGCCATGGCCACTGGATCGAAGAGTTCAGCTACCGATGACAGGTTGGACCGAGTGGAGTCGAGTCTCGCGATCAGCCAGCTTCCCATCCGGTATGCAATGGCACTCGATGCCCGTGATCTCGACGCGTTGGTGGCGTTGTTCATCGACGATGTCGATGCCGGGGCCGAGGGTCGCGGCAGGGAAGCGTTGAAGCGTTGGTATGACCGCGTGCTCCGGCGGTTTTACCGCAGCATCCACCTGGTGTGTGGGCACCAGTTCGACTTTATCGACGCCGATCACGCGACCGGAGCCGTTTATTGCCGCGCCGAACACGAGGAAGGCGATGGGTGGTACGTGATCACGATGCGTTACGACGATGTCTACGAGCGTCGCCGGGGCCAATGGTGTTTCGTCAAGCGACGGGAGCACGCCTGGTATTCGGTCGATGTGACGGAGCGTCCGGGTCCGGAATTCATGCGCTGGCCGGGCGACGTCCGGTTGCGTGCGGCCATGCCCCAGCGGATGGCGACCTGGGAGGCCTTTTGGGCCAAGGGAGATCCGGCGCTGCCCGAACGGCTGTCGGCGCGTCCGTGAGCGTTCGCGGCCGGCCACGCCGATGCCATCCCGGTTTACAATCGGTTCTGAAACTGACATTCTCGGACATGCAAATACGCGTTATCGCCATTGCCAACCCGTTAGCGCGCTCGCACCCGTGCACTGTGACCCAATGGAGGCCGTCATTTCCGTCGACAAAGTACTCAGTGGTGTGCGCGTGCTAGAGGTTGCCGCGTGGACCTTCGTACCGTCGGCAGGCGCCGTGCTGGCGGAGTGGGGTGCCGAGGTCATCAAGGTCGAGCCGCGCGAGGGCGGGGACCCGCAGCGTGGCCTCGTGACGATGGGCATCGTGGACGAGGGTGGTGGCCAGGTCAACTACATGATCGAAATTCCGAATCGTGGCAAGAAGTCGATCGGCGTCGACCTGAGCACGCCCGGTGGCCAGGACGTCATCCGCAAGCTCGCGGCCGGCTGCGACGTGTTCCTCACCAGCTATCTGCCCGGCCGTCGTAAGAAGCTGGGCATCGACGTCGACGACATCAGGGCCGCCAATCCGAGCGTCGTCTATGTGCGGGGGTCGGGCCACGGACCGAAGGGACCGGACTCGGACAAGCCCGGCTATGACGGCGTCTCCTACTGGGCCCGCGGCGGCATCGCCACCATGCTCACCGAGGACGGCGACGAGCTGGTGCGCTCACGGCCGGCATTCGGAGACCTGCTTGGGGGCATGGCGATCGCGGGCGGGATCGCGGCCGCGTTGTACAAAAAGGCAACCACCGGACAGGGATCGGTGGTCGACGTCTCCCTGCTCGGGTTGGCGGCCTGGAACCTCAGCCCCGATGTCGCAGTGAGCCAGATCCACGGCGGCACATCCATTCCCAAGTACGGACACGCCGACGCGCCCAACCCCTTGGTCGGGACCTACCGCACCAAGGACGACCGCTACGTTCAGCTGATGATGCTGCAGCTCGACAAGTTCTATCCCGAAACGATGCGCGCCATCGGCCTGCCCGAATTGGTCGAAGATGAGCGTTTCGCCTATCCCGCAGCACGTTTCGCCAACCGGGCGGAACTGATCTCGCTCATGGACGATGCGTTTGCCCAACACACCCTCGCGGAATGGCGTGAGCGGTTGGCATCCGTCTCCGGGGCGTGGGGTGTGGTGCAGACGCCGGCGGAGCTGTGCCAGGACCCGGCGGTGACCGCGAACGGCTATGTCGCGAACACGACGACGATGAACGGCGCGCCGTACTCGTTGCCCACCAACCCCGTCCAATTCGACGAAAAGGCCGTTATCCCTCTGGGCGCGCCCGAGCATGGTCAGCACACCGAGGAGGTGCTGATGGAAGCGGGCCTGGACTGGGACACCATCGAAGCCTACAAAGAGGCCGGAGCGATTCTGTGACTCCTACTACGCCACAACAGGTCTCAGAAGACGATGCCGAATTCGATCCCTTCTCTGAAGATTTCTTCAACGGGGCGTACGACACCTACCGACGCCTGCGCGACGGTGCCCCCGTCTACTACAACCCAAAGTGGGACTTCTGGGCGCTGACCCGCTACGACGACGTGGCGCCCGCCACCAAGGACCACGAAACGTATTCGTCGGCAAAGGGTGCGACGCTGGATATGGTTCAGGCGCACGACGACGCGATACCGGTGCCCAAAGTGATCATCTCGATGGATCCGCCCGAACACCAGAAGATGCGCAGGCTGGTCAGCAACGTGTTCACGCCCCGCGCCATCGCGGCGTTAGAGGACATGGTGCGCGAGAAAGTCTACGAACGCCTTGACGCGCTCGACTCGTCCTCGTTCGACGTGGTGGCCGATTTCTCGGCGCTGTTCCCGAATGAGGTCATCACCACCATGCTGGGAGTGCCCAAGCAAGACCGCGACCAGATCCGCATTTGGCTGGATCTGCTCCTTGAACGCCACCCGGGTGGGATCGCCACCACCGCCGCCGGTCGAGAAGCGTCGATGAAAACCGGGCTCTACTATTACGACCTCGTCCAGCAGCGCCGCGCCGAACCTCGTGACGACATGATCAGCCGGCTCATCGAGACCGAGATCGAGCGGAACGGGCAGGTGGAGAAGCTCACCGACGTCGATATCACCGGATTCGCGACCATGCTTGGGGGAGCGGGCGCCGAGACGGTGACGAAACTCGTCGGCAACGCCATGGTGGCCTTCGCCGACTTTCCGGATCAGTGGCAGAAGCTGCGGAAGGACCGCAGCAAGGTGCCCGCCGCCGTCGAAGAATTGTTGCGCTATGAGGCGCCCTCCCAGTACCAGGTGCGCACCGCCACCCGCGATGTGGCGTTGCATGGCAAGGTGATTCCCGAAGGGGGTGCCGTACTGCTGGTCACCGGTTCGGCGACGCGTGACGAACGGATGTTCCCCGATCCCGACCGGCTGGACATCGACCGGGAGCGCAGGATGGGCTTCAACCTCGCGTTCGGGTATGGCGTGCACAGTTGTTTGGGGGCAGCGCTGGCGAGGATGGAGAGCCGTATCGCGCTCGAAGCGCTGCTCGATCTGCTCCCTGACTACGAAGTCGACCGCGACGGGCTGCGGCGGGTGGCGATGGCCAACGTTTGTGGGTGGTCCAATGTGCCCGTGCGCAGGAAGGGAGAAGCGTGATGTCCGATCGAGTGGCTCGGCACCGAAGGATCGCCCACGCGAAATGGGAGGCCTACGCCCAGGCTCCGGAGACCCAGAAGATCACCTACGGCGAGGAGTGGGTGTACGCCCCGGACGCCGTCATGATGTGTCCCTTGTTCAACGGCGGTACCGACCACGTGATGGCCGACCTCGCATCGGAGCAGGTGCTCGAAGCCATACAGCAGTATGCCCCCGGTGGAGATATGCTCACGTGCGAATTTCGCATGTGGTGGAAGCACATGCCTGACTTTCGAATCGTCACCCCCTTTGACTGCAGGGCCGCCGATTGGGGATTTGCGGTCCGCGACACTTATGCGGGGACGCTGGCCAACGGGACGGTATTAAACCTCCACGAATGGGATTATGTCTGGGTCAACGAAGAGGGGCAGATAACGCGCTGGGATTGGTTCGTTGATTCGGCGGAGTGGTTTCCCTTTCTCGACCTCATTGGCCTACCTCGAAACGGCGTGACTTACCAGGACTACACCGTAAATTTTCTGCGCCAAGGCAGCCTGGTGGGCTGACGTCGGGGCGACCCATCGGCCGCTGGGCCGCGGTTCGTCGCCGCGCGCCAAAGACGTCCTACGACCTCCCGCGCCGATCGCCCAGAAACCCCCGCACCACGTGGTTACGCACGAACTCGGCCACCGCCGCGTCGTCGCCGATGTCGATGTAGGGCGACGGAGTGGTGAACAGCGAAAACAACATTCGCGCGAACCACTCGGTTGCGGAGCGGATGTCGAGGTCACTGCGGACCTCTCCCGTCAGGCGCGCCGCCGAGACATATGGGGCGAAGAACTCGCTGCATTCCTGCAATAGGGTCGCCGCGTTCTTGGTCAACATCAAGTTGACCTCTTCCCGGTCGAAATACGACTCGGGCTCCACCACCCGGCGGGCCTGGGCGACGAAAACGCTTGCGCGAACCAGTTTCTCCTCCAGGGTGCTGCCGCCGTCATTGTCGATCGCCCTGGCCATTTTGCGGTAGAATCGCTGTGACGCCGCCTCCGCGCAGGCCTCGACGATCGTTTCCTTGTCCCGGAAGTACTCGTAGAACGTGCTCCGTGACACCTCTGCGGCGCGTGCGATGTCGACGATCGTGGTCTTCTGTAGCCCGTGCGTACGGAAGCAGGCGAACGCGGCCGAGATGAGCGCCGCGCGGGTGTCGACAGCGGTAGCCTGTGTCATCGGCCTTCCTCGCCCAACGTGTTCAGTGATCGGGAGCGAGGATCAAGCCGCTGGTCGGGACGCCGGTGCCCGACGTGACCAGTACGTGTTCGACGTTGTCCACCTGATTGTGCGACGTGCCGCGCACCTGACGAACACCCTCGGTGATGCCGTTCATGCCGTGGATGTACGCCTCGCCGAGCAGCCCGCCGTTGGTGTTGATCGGCATACGGCCACCGAGTGACAGCTCGTCGACCGAGACAAAGTCCTTGGCCTCGCCCCGGCCGCAGAATCCCAACTCCTCGAGTTGCGTGAACACGAACGGTGTGAAGTGGTCGTAGAGGAACGCCGTCGATATGTCCTGAGGTTTGAGGCCGGAATCCCGCCACAGCTTGTCGCCCACGACTCCCATCTCGGGCAGCCCGGTGATGTCCTCGCGGTAGTAACTCGTCATCACCTCGCCGTCATAGGCGGCGCCCTGAGCGGCGGCTGTGATGACGGCGGGCGGCTTGGCGAGGTCTCGCGCCCGCTCCACGCTCGTCACCACCATCGCAACGCCGCCGTCGCTTTCCTGACAGCAGTCGAGCAGCCTGAGCACCGGTTCGATGATCCACCGTGACTGCTGGTGCTGCTCAAGGGTTATCGGCTTGCCATAGAACCAGGCGTCTGGATTGTTCGCGGCGTGCTTGCGGTCGATGACGGAGATCTTGCCGAAATCGGCGTTGGTGACCCCATAGGTCGTCATGTAACGGTGGGCGTGCAAGGCGACCCAGGCAGCCGGCGTCATGAACCCGAACGGCGCGTAGGGCGCCATCCATAGCGGTGTCACGCCGGGCTGACGGCCAGCGCCGCCGAAGCGGAAGCCGGAGCGCTCGTTGAACGCGCGGTAGCACACCACCGCCGTCGCCGCGCCCGTCGCGACCGCCATGGCGGCCTGCATGACGGTTCCCGCCGCCGCCCCACCGCCGTGCGGGACCCTTGTGAAGAACGTCAGGTCGCGGATGCCGACATTGCGCGCAACCTCGATCTCCTCGTTCTCGTCGACGCTGAAGGTAACCATGCCGTCGATGTCGGCGGGCCGCAGGCCGGCGTCGCGGATCGCGGCGATGACCGCCTCACAGGCGAGCTGCATCTCGGTGCGACCCGATTCCTTGGAGAACTCGGTCTGGCCGATTCCGACGAGCGCCGTCTTACCGCCGATGCCGTCGCTCATGCATCGACACCCTGACGCAAGCTGAGTACTGCGGTCGCCGAGACGTGATCACCCAGGCTGTTGGTGCCCTTGAAGGTGACCTCGACGAGTCCTTCACCGTCGGCCTTGGACTTGTCCGTGACAGAACCCGTGAACCGCAGCGGATCGTTCGGGTAGGCCGGAACGCCGAGGCGGATGGACAATTTCTTGATCATCGCCTCCGGTCCCGCCCAGTCGTGCAGGAATTTCGCGCACAGACCGTTGGTCGTGAGGATGTTCAGGAAGATGTCCTTGGATCCTTGGGAATTCGCAAAATCCCGGTCGTGGTGGACCGGCATGTAGTCGCGGGATGCGATGGCCCCGGCGACGATCAGAGTGGTGGTAACCGGAACATCCAGCGGGGTTACTTCGTCGCCCACGTTGATGGAATCCCACGCCAGCGTGGTGGTGCGATCGACGGTGGAGGTCATCTGCTTCCTTCCGGGTAGGTCGCGCCCAGGCGGGCGAGTTGCTGGGGGGCCGCGCCGAGGGACAGCTCGATCTGCTTGGCCCACAAGAAATATCGGTGAAGCGGGTAGGTGATGTCGATGCCTATGCCGCCATGGACTTGTTGGGCCGACGCGACGACCCGCGCTCCGGCCTCAGCCGCCCAGAACTTCGCGATGGCCGCCTCGCGCGCCGCGGGCCGGCCCTCGGCGATCAGCCAAGCGGCGTGCCAGGTGGTCCAGCGGATTGCCTCGACGTCGATGAACGCGTCGGCCAGTCGTTGCTGCACGGCCTGGAACGAGCCAATCGGCCGGCCGAACTGCTCGCGCTCGCTGGTGTAGGAAGCGGCGATCTTCAGCGCCCGTTCGGTAACACCGATCTGCATCGCGCACAGCCCGATCAAGGCCCTGGTATGCAGCAAACCCACCGCGTCCGCGGCGCCGGACCCGTTCAGTCGGTGGCCGAGAGCACCGGCGAGTTCGACGTCGGCGTGGGGCTCGGCATTGGTGGTGCTTGCGGGCGTGATCGTGAGGCCGTTGGTCGCAGTCTCGACAACAAACAGGGCCGGGCCGTCGTCGGCCTGGGCCGAAACCACGATCGCGTCGGCCAGCTGCGCCGCGGGTACGAGTTCCTTGCTGCCGTCCAAGACCCAAGCGTCGCCGTCGGCGCGCGCGATCGTGCGTGGCGCCGTCGGGTCGGAGTTACCCGCTTCGGCGAGGGCGGCGGTCAGAATCGCACCGCCGTCCGCGACCTTCGGCAGGTATCGCTGCTGAATAGCGGAGTCACCGTGGCGTGCAATGGTATCCGCGCCGAGCACGAGGGTCGCGTAGAGCGGGACCGGCGCGACGCTCCAGCCGGCTTCGGCGAGCAGCACGCCGAGTTCCAGGAATCCGCCGCCGCTGCCGCCAACGGACTCGGGCAACGCGATACCCAGCAAGTCCGACGATGCCAGCTCGCGCCACAGCTCTGGGTCGTAACGAACCTCGCCCGATTCCAGATCGGCGAGATGCTCAGTGGTGCAGCGGTGCTCGAAGAGCTGGCGGGCGACCTTGCCGACCGTCTCTTGTTCTTCGGTAAAGGAGAAATCCATGCTCGCGTGCTGCCTCGTCTGTCAGGGCGCAGGCCGGAACTGGTGCAACACCAGCTCGTCACCGCTCGGGATGGCTTCGAACTTCTCGTAAAAGACCTCGACAGGCAGCCCGACCTTGATGGCGGCGGGCTCGATATCGCACAGGTTCGACACGATGCGTACGCCTTCGTCGAGCTCGATCAGGGCGACCACGTATGGGTACTGGAGGAATGGCAGCGGAGGATACTGCGGCATCACAAAGCTGTAAACCGTTCCGCGTCCGGTCGATTCGACAGAATCCCAATTGAGCGACTGGCAGTTGCCGCACATCGGGCGAGGCGGAACCCGCAACGCCTTGCAGTCTGCGCACCGCTGAATCAGCAGCTTGCGGTCCTTGAGGCCCGACCAGAAGAACTCGGTGTCCGGACTTATCGACGGAGCTAGCCTGGTCGCCATCAGTCCCCAGCCGTTCCGGCGGGGGCCCCACCCGTCTTGAATCGCAGCGTGCGGAACCACTGGCGGCCGATAACTTCGCCATTCTGATCGCGATAGGTGGTCACCCACGTGACGAAGAATCCGTTGCCCATTGCCGTCGTCTTCTCGTCCGAAATCGAGTCGAAAACGGTCTCACCGGTGATCTCGTCACCGACGCGGGGATAGCGTTCGATTTCGAACTCCGAGTTCGTCGCGATGATGCCCGTGTAGCCCGCGTCGGAGAGAAATTGCAGCGGATTCTTCTTGATTTCGATCGGCACGCCGCCGCGTTCATGGATACCTGCGAGCTTGGGGGGCGGCATCGTCCAGCTCTGCAGCATCACCGGCGGGGAAACCAGGGCACCGTAGCGGGACTGCTCCGCGAACTCGGGATCGAGGTAGGCGGGATTCATGTCGTCCAACGCGTACGCCCAATGCCGAATCATCGCGGCGTTCACCGGATCGGGGGCGCGGGCGGGCTTGCCGACTCCGTCGGTGGGCGTCCCGATCAGCGCGTCGAGGCGCTCGCGCAGTTCGTCTTTGGCTAGCTCTGTCATGCAGATTTCCCCTTTTCGGATGCGCGCACTTCCCGGGGCGCGCGGGGCATCCCGAGACCGGCCATAGCGATGATGTCGCGTTGGAGCTCGTTTGCTCCGCCGCCGAACGTGTTGATGACGGCCAAGCGGTACGCACTCTCCAGCTCGCCCTTGAGCGGGCCCGCCGGGCCCTTGCGCACACCGGTCTGTCCCACCACCTCAAGCAGTTCCCGCGCGACCTGTTGGGTGAGTTCCGTGCCGAATACCTTTGCCGCGGAGGCCTCGCCCATGCCGAGTGCGCCGGCGCTCATCGTCGCGTTGACGCGCAGGTTGAGCAGCCGGTAGGCCGCGACTTGCGCTTCCACCCGCGCCAGGGCCTGCTGAACCCAGGGTTGGTCGATGACGGTGCCGTCGTCGAGCGCTGTCGTCGACGCCCATTTGAGCGTCTTGTCGAAAAGCGGTTCCAGGGCACCAAGATTGCCGAGCGCTGCGCGTTCCAGGTTGAGCTGGTTTGTTACCAACGTCCAGCCCTGGTTCTCGCCGAGCACGACGGCGCTCGCGGGTACCCGGACGTCGTCGTAGAAGGTGTAGTAGGTAGATACGCCCGGCATGGTGCGCAGCGGCTTCCAGGAAAACCCCGGCGAGTCGGTCGGCACGATGAAAAGTGTTATGCCCTTGTGTTTCTTGGCGTTCGGGTCGGTACGTGCCGCCAGCCAGATGTAGTCGGCGAACTCGGCACCGCTGGTGAACATCTTCGAACCGTTGATGACGAACCCATCCCCGTCACGCACCGCCGTGGTACGCAGCGACGCTAGATCGCTGCCGGCCCCCGGCTCCGAATAGCCGATCGCGAACTCAACGGTGCCCTTGAGGATGGCGGGCAGGAACTTGGCCTTCTGCTCTTCGGTGCCGTACTGAATCAGCGTGGGGCCCACGGTGTTGAGGGTGATCATTGGCAGCGGGGCGTTCACCCTGCGCGCTTCTTCCGAGAAGATGGACTGCTCGAGCGCGGTCAACCCGCCGCCCCCGTACTCCACCGGCCAGGCAACTCCGAGCAGGCCGGCCTCGCCGAGAGCGCGCCGACATTCGGCGATCGCGGCGCCTCCCTCGGCGAGATTGGCGACGGCGGCGCGGCGCTCCGGGGTCATCACCGCCTCAAGGCGGGTCCGGTAGTCCTTGCGGAGCTGCTCTTGTTCGGGCGTGTAGTCGAAGTTCATCAGCGGGCGGCTCCGAGGCGAACCGGCATGCGTTTGACACCGGGCACCATCGTCGCGCGAAGCCGCGACACGTCACCGGTAAGTTCGATGGTCGGGAAGGCGCCCAACAGAACCTCGAACATGACCCTGGCCTCCAAACGGGCGAGCTGCGCGCCCAGGCAGGCGTGCTCGCCGGCACCGAATGCGATGTGCGGGTTGGGGTTACGGGTGATGTCGAACTCTTCGCTGGTGGGCCCGAAAATTTCCTCGTCGCGGTTGGCGGAGCCGTAGAGCATGACGACGGTGTCGCCGGCCTTGATCTGCTGGCCGCGGATCTCGACGTCCTCGGTGGCTTGCCGGGCCATGTGCGTGACCGGGCTGGTGAATCGCAGCATCTCTTCGACCGCGCAAGGTAGCAGCGATGGGTCCGATCGCAGCAGGGCGAACTGCTCGGGGTAGTCAATCAGCGCCAATGTCCCCAGGGCGATGAGGTTGCGGGTGGTTTCGTTGCCCGCAACCAACAGCAGGAAGGAGAAGTTGAGCAGGTCCTCGTCGCTAAGGCGTTCGCCGTCGACCTCGGCCGCGGCCAGGATACTGAGCAGGTCGTCTTGGCCGGTGACTTCGCCAGAACGCCGGGCGGCAATGAGCTTGGTGAAGTACTCGTACAGCTCGGTGAGCGCGACCACTGAGTCCAATTCGATGTCGGGGTCGGCGGTGCCCACCGCGGCGTCCGACCAGGCCCGGAATTGCTCCCAGTCTTCGGGCGGTGCTCCCAGCATCTCGGCGATCATCCGGGTGGGTAGCGGAGCGGCGATTTCGTCCGCGAACTCGTAGTCCCGCGACGGGTCCACACCGTCGACGATGCCCTTGACGATCTGTCGCACCTTGGGCTCGAGCAACTGCACCTGGCGGCGGGTGAACCCCGAGTTGATGAGCTTGCGAAGCTGCCGGTGGCGCGGGGGATCGGTGAAAATCAGATTCCCCTCCTGGACGGGCTCGGGCTGGGCCGGGTCCGGGATCGAAATGCCCTTTGTGGACGAGAAGGTCAGTGGGTGGCCCGAGACATAGCGAATGTCCTCGTATTTCAACAGCGCCCAGAAGTTGGTGACATCGTTCCACACGACGGGCGTTGTGTTGCGAAGCTCTCGGTAGGCCGGGTATGGGTCACCGGCGTAGAAATCGGGCGAGTGCAAGGGAACAGTGGTTGTGGGCACGCCACGCCTTCCTCGACGCTGAGAGCTGGTCCGACAGATCAGAAAAGAATGTCCGTTTCCATGGTGTCTACCGTAGACCGGAGCTGTCTGTCAATCGGCACGTATATGCCGGAAAAATAGCGTTAATTGGCGGTTGGCCCGCCCTGACGGGTTGTGTACACGCAGTCAAAGTATGTAAGTTCTCGGGAGGCGTCGCCCGCGCCGCGCTGCGGGCAAGCAGTCAGGGAAGGCAGGCGGATGATGGCTGGGTCTCGGTCCCTCCTCGACGCTGAGGGGCACTACATCGGCGGACAGTGGACCGACCCGGACAGCGGGCGTTACGACGTCATCAACCCCGCGACCGAAGCGGTGATCGGAACGGCGCCCGATGCCAGCGTGGCGCAGGTGGGGCAAGCGATCGCCGCCGCGAGGACTGCCTTCGACACGGGTCCGTGGCCGGCGGCCGAGCCCGCCGAGCGCGCGCGATGCCTGCAGCAGCTCAGCGACGCACTACTGGCCAGAGGCGAAGAGATCTACGCCCTGGCCCAGGCCGAGTGGGGCTGTTCGGCAAACGAGCGGCTGATTCACGTGGACGGTCCGGTCTTCATGGTTGGTCATGCCGCTGAGCTGGCGGTCGAACCCGCCGAGGCGCCGTTGGATGCCTGGGGTGCCGCGGGCACCACGCTGTTACGCTACGAACCGCTCGGCGTGGTGGCGGCGATGACCCCGTGGAACTTCCCACACACCCTCAACGTCATGAAATTGGGAGCGGCGCTGGCGGCCGGAAACACGCTCGTGCTCAAGCCGTCACCGCTGACGCCGCTCGCGGGGCTCGCCCTCGCCCGAATCATCCACGAGGACACGGACATCCCGCCGGGTGTGGTCAACGTAGTGACACCGACCAGCGTCGAGGCCAGCCGAAGTCTGACCCTGGACCCGAGGGTCGACATGGTCAGTTTCACCGGCAGCTCGGTCGTCGGCCGCGATGTGATGGCGGGCGCGGCGACCACCATGAAGCGCGTCCTGCTTGAGTGCGGCGGAAAATCGGCGACCATCCTGCTTCCCGACGTCGACGTCGGCGACGAATTGATGGAGCGGCTGCTGTTCGAGGGCTGCACGATGCACGCCGGTCAGGCCTGCATCCTCAACAGCAGACTTTTGCTGCCGGATGCCATCCACGACGAGGTGGTGGACCGACTCGCCGCGCTGGCCCGTGCGGTCGTGATCGGCGACCCCGTCGATCCGGCGGTCACCATGGGACCGTTGATCAGCCGCGAGCACCTCGATCGCGTCGAGGGCTTCGTCAAACGCGCTGAAGCCGATGGCGCAACCGTGGTGGTAGGGGGATCCCGCCCCAAGAATCTGAACAAGGGCTTCTACTTCGAGCCGACGATACTCACCGACGTTTCGGCCGAGTCCCACATCGCACAGGAGGAGGTGTTCGGACCGGTCTTGACGGTGCTGCGGTACCGCGATGACGACGACGCTGTGGCCATCGCCAACAACTCCGCCTACGGGCTCGGGGGTGCGGTGTGGGGAAGCGACATCGACCGTGCGGTGGGCATCGCCCGCCGGATCCGGACCGGGCAGGTGTCGATCAACGGCACAATTCCCGGGGACGCGCCGTTCGGTGGCTTCAAGCAGAGTGGGATCGGCCGGGAGGGCGGTGTGATGGGACTGCGGGCCTACATGGAGCCAAAGGCTATCGGGATACCCGCGTGAACCGGCCGCTGACGGGATTGCGCGTCGTCGAACTTGCCTCCGAGATCGCGGGGCCCTATTGCACGAAGCTGCTCGTGGACCTCGGCGCCGACGTATGCAAGATCGAGCCGCCGGCGGGCGACCCATTGCGCCGGTGGGGCCCGTTCCCCTCAGCGCTTCCGGATCCGGACCGATGCGGGCTGTTCGAATACCTCAACGCGGGAAAGCGCGGGGCAGCAGTCGATTTCGGTCAGCAAAGCGCGCGCGCGACCCTCGCCGAATTGATCTCGACGGCGGATGTGCTTGTCGAGGACTTGGCCGCAGACTCGAGTGCACGCTTCGAGCTGGGCTTGGACGTGGAGTCTCTGGGCCGGATCAACCCCAAACTTGTCGTCGTCCGAATCTCGAGCTTCGGCCAGGAAGGCCCGCTGCGCGATCGGGTGACGACACCATTGACCCTCCAGGCCGCCGCAGGCTGGGTCAATGTGCGCGATCCTGGGCGGGCTCCGGTGCAGGGGGGTGCCCGCATCCCGGAATACATTGCGGGCGGCTACGCGGCCCTCGGCGCGCTGACGGGATTGCGAATCGCCGCCGCCGGAACGAACAGGCCAGTCGAGGTGGACGTCTCGGTGTTCGAGTCGTTGCTGTCGACGCTGCCTTACCCCATGCTGATGGCGGCTCGATTGAAAAGCCTTGGCCTGCCGACCAACTCCAAAGCAGCACCGATGCTGGGAATCGTGCGGGCCGCCGATGGCTGGATCGGCATCAACTGCCTCACCGGCCAGCACTGGCTGGACGTGTGCGCCATGGTCGGGTTGCCGGAGTTCGGCGAGCATCAACTCGCGGTCATGCTCGGTGGGCCCGAGCGCGGCGAGTTTTTTGCCAAGGCGCAGCCGTTTCTCGATTCGATGACCGTCGCCGATCTGGTCGACCTGAGTCAGGCCATGCGGATACCCGCCGCGCCGGTCACCGAAGGCGACACCATCCTTGCGTGCCCGCAGTATGCCGAGCGAGGGTTCTTCATCAAGGCGGCCGACGCATCGCAATTCACCAGACCGGGAGCGCCATTTCGGTTTTCGAAGACACCGGTCCCGCCACCGCTGCCCGCTCCAGTCCTGGGACGAGACGCGCAGGCCGCCTGGGGCGAGCGCGGCGCACGCCGCCGGGACAACGACGTCCCAAATGTCGCCCTGCCCTTCGCCGGGTTGAAGGTCTTCGACCTGAGCACCTTCTGGGCGGGTGCCTACCTGACGTGCTACCTCGGCGCGTTCGGGGCGGACGTGGTCAAGGTCGAATCCATCCAACGCCCCGACGGCCACCGCTACTCCGGCTCGTTGCTGCGCGAAGGGGACGACTGGTACGAACGCGGGCCGCTTTGGCAGGGAACGAATCTCAACAAGCGCGACATCACCCTCGATCTCACTTCTGCCGCTGGCCGTGAGTTGGCCCTGCAGCTGGCCGGTCAAGCCGACGTCGTGGTGGAGAACTTCTCGCCGCGCGTGGTCGAGCAGTTCGGACTCGACTATGAGTCCGTCGCGAAGATCAATCCCGACGTGATCATGGTGCGGATGCCCGGATTCGGCCTACAGGGGCCGTGGCGCGACTACGTGGGTTGGGCGCTGAACATCGAACAGGTGTCCGGAATGTCGGCCATGACCGGTTACCCGGATGGCCCGCCGTGCAACCTGCAGGGCCCCGCCGACCCGATCGCCGGCGTACACGCGTGTGTGGCGTTGTTGGCTGCGCTCGAGCACAGGCGGTCGACCGGCGAGGGGCAGCTCATCGAGGTCGCGCAGATCGAGGTTGGTGCCGCGGTGACCGCCGAACCAGTGATCGAGTACTCGCTGACGGGCACGGTGCGGCCGCGCGAGGGAAACCGACACCGCGTATACGCCCAAGGCGTCTATCCGACGGCCCTCACCGACGAGTGGGTCGCGATCTCCGTGCGCGACGACGCCGACTGGTGTGCGCTGCTGGAAGCCGTGGGCCGCGACGAGCTGCGACACGACCCGAGGTTCGTGACCGCGGAAGCTCGTCGGCAACATCATGACGAATTCGACGAGGTCCTCGCGAGCTGGACGTGCAGGCGACCCGCCGGGGAGCTGGTGGCAACCCTGGCCCGGCACCGCGTCCCGGCCGAGCGATTGCTTTCGGCCGACGAGATGTATGACATCGAACAGCTCGATGCGCGCGGTTTCTATCAGGATGTGACGCATCCGATCACCGGGCGACAGCGATTTCCCGGCTGGCCATTTCAGATTTCGCCGGGCCCGGCACACCATCACCGCACCGCCGCACCGACGCTGGGGCAGCACAACGCCGAGATCCTTGGAGCGCTTGGACTGTCCGATGCGGAAATCGACGCGTTGCGCGAGCAACGCGTCATAGGGCAACGCCTGCTCAACGCATAGCGATGGGTTGCCGCCCGACCCTCGATCGCTTGCGTCGTAGGGTCAGGCGTCGACCATCGCCGCGATGGTGTCTACGACACATGCCGGCCGGTCGTTTCCTTCGACTTCGACCGTGACACGCACCGTGGCTCGTCCGCCCTTGTCGGTGCGTTCGACCTTCAGCAGCTCCGCGCCGGCCCGGATCCGTGAGTCGACCGGTACCGGTGCGGGGAACCGTAGCTTGTCCGAGCCGTAGTTCACCTGCATCGCCAGCCCCGTCACCTTGTAGATCTGTTGCACCAGGATGGGCACCAGCGACAACGTCAGGTAGCCGTGTGCGATGGTCTTGCCGTATGGCCCGGTGGCCGCCCTCTGCGGGTCGACATGGATCCACTGATGGTCGCCCGTCGCCTCGGCGAACAGGTCGATCTCTTTCTGCGTGACCTGGCGCCAGTCGCTGTAGCCGAGGTGTTCGCCCACGTGCGCCTCGAAGTCGGCGATCCCGTCGTACACCTTCGGATACGTGGGCGCCTGGGTCATGCCGCGACCTTGAGCTTCAAATGCTCAATGGCGTTGCCGCCCATGATCTTCGCCTTGGCCGACTCCGACACGCCGTCAAGCCGGTCGACGAAGCTCAGCGGGTCGCCGATGCCCTCGGGGTGGGGGAAGTCGGAGCCGAACATCACGTGGTCCTCGCCCATGATGTCGACGATGCCCTTGATGTCGTCTTCGAGGAATGGGTGGATGTAGATGTTGCGCTTGAACACCTCGACGGGATGCTCGTCGAACTCCTTGGGCATGATCTTGTAGGCGGTGTTGAGCTGCTCGAGCAGGTTGCGCACCCAGCCGCTGCCGTTCTCGACGCAGAAGATCTTCAAATCCGGGAAACGTGACAGGGCGCCATGGCAGATCATCGCCGCCAGGGTGTCCTCGATGGCCCGATGGCCCATCACGACCTCGCGCAGCGCGCTCGGCTTGAAGGACAGGTACTCGTCGCCGCCCTCCCACTCCATCAGGTGCTTCTGGTAGCCACTGTCGGAGGCGTGCATGGTCACCGGGATGCCGGCGTTGACGACCTCTTCCCAAAATGGATCGAACTCGGGCAGGCCCATGGACCGCGAGCCTCCGAAGCGGCTGGGCACCGGTGCGGGCCGGACCAGGAATGTCTTCATACCCCGCTCGAGTCCCCAGTGCAGCTCTCTGATCGCCTCGTCCACCATTGGCAGGCAGATGACGGGAGTGGCGAAGATTCGGTCGTGGTAATTGAACGTCCAGTGTTCGTGCATCCACTCGTTGAGCGCGTGGATGATGGCGTGGGTCAGCACGACGTCGTCGGTGGTGCGTTCCTCGATGAGGCTGGCGAGGGTCGGGTACATCACGCACTGGTCGAGGCCCAGCTCGTCCATCAGCTCCAGTCGTGGGGCGGGCGACTGGTAGGCGGGGATGACATCCATTGCCTCACCGATGAATTCGCGGAAGTTCAGACCCTCGGGGTTCTTTCCCAGGAAGTAGTCCTCGGCGCTGCCCGGCCTGGCCACCCGCGCGAACGTCGGGTTGGGGATCATGTGGCTGATGCGGTCCTTGACGACGAGCTTGGGCCGGCCATTGACCTCGACGTAACCGACCTTTCCGCGGTGTTCCTTCGGGAGGTACTTGGTGAGCGCGTCCGTCGTCTCATACATGTGGTTGTCGATGTCGAAAACCGGATAGGGCAAGGAACGGGGAGACACGGGACTTTCCTCCTGAGCAGCGAATATGATCATTTACGCTAGACGAGAATGACGTTATCATCCCCGCCGCTTAACATCCAGGCAGGGGTGGTGTTATCGGTCAGGTCAACGCATTCCACACGTCGATAACCGCACCGGACGTGGTTACCGTGGCCAGCAGGGACAGCGTGTTGTCGATGACCGCATCTGCGTACTCTCGCGGGAATCCACTGACCGCATCGCGCGGCAACACGAATTGGTAACCGCGGTTGACCGCGTCCATGACAAAATTCGTGATGGCCACGTTGACCGAAACGCCCACCCCCACAATCGTCTTGACGCCCAGGTTGCGCAGCACAGAGTCGAGATCGGTCCCGCCCATCGGGCCGAGGCCATGGATGCGAGTGAGCACGAGGTCGGTATCGGCGGGACCCAACTCGGGCAGCACCGATGCCCCGGCACTGCCGGGCGTGAGGTCGACGGGGAAGGACTTGCCGGCCGCGAACAACCGGGCGTTCGTGTTGGAGCCGCGACCGTCCGCGCGCCGCTGGGTGAGACAGTGCACGACTGCGACGCCGGCCGTCCTGGCGGCCTCGACCAAGTTGACGATGTTGGGCACGGCCTCGCGTTGGGCTTCTTCGGCGAGCAGCGGCAGGCCGGCCTGCGGCCCTATCACCCCGCCCTGGCATTCCTGGGTGACCAGCACTGTGGTGGCAGGATCGATCAGGTCTTTCAGGCTTGGTTGCGGCATGAGAATAGACGTTATCGTGTCGCGGACGGGAATTTTCGACAGGAGGACCGATGGAGGCGTGGGAGCTCGAGGTTCGGGAGTCGGTGCGGCAGACGTTGGCTGACTACACCGCGGCCACAGATCGATTCGATCTTCGCGCCCTGGCGGCGTGCTTCGGCGACAATGGCGTGCTGGAGTTCACCGGAGGCGCTAAGCCGCTGAGGGGACCCTCGGAGATCGAGGCGGGTCTCGGCGCCGCTGTGACCCAGTCGGGAGAACCCGGGCGGCTGGCGCCGACTCATGTCCGCCACCACCTCTCCAGCATCCGGTTCGGGTCGGTGGCGCGCGACAGGGTGGAAGTCAGCAGTTACTTTGCCGTCCACACCGACATCGGGCTCGACCACTGGGGGCGCTACCGCGACGTACTGACACCCGTCAACGGTCGGTGGTTGTTTGCCCATCGCCGGATCATGGTGGACGCCTTCGCCACCGGCAGTCTGATGGCCTGACAACGCGTCACCCCGCGATGAACTCGTCGGCGAAGGCGCGGGAGCGGTCGATGAGTTCGGACCGGTCGGCGCCGGCCGGTGCGATGGTCAGCCAGGTGACCCCGGCCGCCTCGAGCCGTGCGATGGTCGCGTGGCGCTCGTCGGCCGACTTGCCGTCGTCCAGCAGGTTGCCCGCCGAGAAGCAGATGTCCAGCGGTGTGGTGCGGCCGATCTCGCCCGCGTATTGCTTGGCCCAGTCGATGGCGAGTTCCAAGTCGTCGATTGTGGAGATCTCCGCGGTGCGCGACGCCGCCGCATAGCCAAATGTGTTGAACGGGGCCCAGCCCTGTGCGCGTGACACCGCCCGGCGAACCGCCGCCTTGCTGTTGCCGCCGACCCACACCGGGGGTGGAGTCGCGGGCAGCGGGCGCAGCCGTACACCGCGGGCACCGAACGACGTCCCGTCGTAGGCGAGGTCCTCGCCGGTGAGCACCTTGTCCAGCACATCGAGCGCCTCGTCGAGGAGTGCGCCCCGTTTGTCGAAATCGACTCCCAGGGCCTTGAATTCGGGCTTCAGGTAGCCCGCGGCGGTGCCTAGGATCAGCCGCCCCCCGGAGAGCACAGCGAGGCTTTGGATCGATTTGGCGCCGAGGAACGGGTTGCGGTAGGCGGCGATGTAGACGTTGGTCAGAAGTTTGACACGACTCGTGGCGGCGGCGGCGAACGCCAACGCCACGAACGGATCAAGGGCGTGGTGCCCGCCGTGGTCAAGCCACTTTGCGTCCGGCGCGGGGTGGTCGGTGACGTGGACCGCGCCGAACCCGCATGCCTCGGCTGCGCGCGCGATGTCGGCGATCGCATCAGCGGTCACGAACTGGTCGACCGCCTCGACGCGTTGGGTGGGCAATTCGAGGGAGAATGAAACGGTCACAACGGTCCTTTCGGTGCGGGGACGAGCGTGGCCAGGCGTTGGGCGTGATAATCGGGGTCGCCGAAGATCAACTGGGTGGCCTTGGCGCGCCTGACGAAGAGGTGGGCGTCGTGTTCCCAGGTGAAACCGATACCGCCGTGGATGCGCATGTTGTCGAGCGCGACGTGCAGGAAGGCCTCTGAACAGACGAGTTTGGCAACCGATGCTGCGGTCGGCAGGTCGTCGGTGTGAGCCACATCGGCCGCATGCTCAACGGCCGACCGTGCACCCTCCACCTCGACCAGCATGTCCGCGCAGCGGTGCTTGATCGCCTGGAAACTGCCGATCGGCCGACCGAATTGAATTCGGTGCTTGGCATAGTCGACGCCCATATCCAGGCAGCGTTGCGCTGCGCCAACCTGTTCGGCCGTCAGCGCAACGATCGCCAAGTCCGATGTGCGTGCCAGGAAATCCGCAGCGCCGCCGTCGGTGCCGATCAACGTCGCTTGCGCACCGGCGAATTCGAGCCTGGCGAGCTTACGGGTGCGGTCGAGGCCGGCCAGCGGCGTGCGATGGACCCCCTCTCGCCCGGTCCGAATGGCGACCAGAGAGACGCCGGTGTCGGTGTTGGCCGCGGCAAGGATGATGTCCGCGGTGTGGCCATCGATCACGAGCGGTGCCTCACCGTGGATCCGGTAGTCCGGTCCGGCCCCCTCGGCCCGCAATGTCACGGCGGCGGGGTCCCAGGCGCCAAGGCGGCCGTTGAGGATCAGCGTCGCGGTGGCAGAGCCGTCAACGAAGCCGGGGATGAACTCTTCGGCCGCGGCATCATCGCCGCTGGAGAGAATGGCCTGGGTGGCCATGGCTAGGGTGGCGAAGAAGGGGGAGCACAGCAACGCGCGCCCCATTTCCTGGAAGACGACCGCCAGTTCGGCCATGCCCGCACCCGCCCCACCCCATTGCTCGGGAACCCCGATGCCGTGCAACCCCAACTCGCCGGCCATCTGGCGCCACGATGCCTCGTCGTAGCCGGTTTCCGTCGCCATCAACTTGCGCACGGTCTCGCTGGGCGATGTGGCCGTCAGGTAGTCCCGAACGACGTTGCGGAGCTGATCGAGTTCACTCGTGGGCATGCGCAGCCTCCCGATGCAGCCGCGTCACGGAATCAGAACGAACCCGTATGCGCGTGGGCGCCGGTTCGATCGTGTTGTCCGCCAGCGATTGTGAAGGTGCCATGTCTCCTCTGCGCGGTCGCACTCGAGTTGGTGGGCCTGTGCGCAAGCGCTCCGGCCGGCCAGCCGGGATGGCCATTGCCGAATCAGGATAGTATGTTTCTTGAGATTAGAGAATTTGTATTCTCGCTAAGGAGCGAAGCGGTGACGACGACGAAACTGGATTACGGCATCTTTGACTGTGACACCCACTGCTACGAGACGCGCGACGCGTTCACCCGCTATCTGCCGGAGGAATTCCGGGATCGGGCGATCACCACCGTGCGGGGAGCCGACGGCGTCGAGGTAATCCTGGCGGGGCACCGCGTGGCCACCTTCAACAGCGAGGGCGGTCTGGGACTTGACGTCGCTTACCGGCCCGGCTCGCTCAAGGAGATGCTCAAGCAAATGGGATCGGGCAACCCCGAGGAGTCTTACGAGCCGCAGCCCATGCAACCGGAATTCATCGAGCGTGCGGCACGCCTGGCCGTCATGGCGGACCAGAACATCGAGCGTATGGTCATCTACCCAAGCGGTATGGCGCTGGCGGCCGAGCACTATGTCAATGACACACCCGCGCTCTATGCCAATCTGCGCTCGTTCAACCGATGGTTTGATGAGGAGTGGGGTTTCAACTACGAAGATAGGATCTACGCCACGGCGCTGATGTCGTTGCGCGACTTGGATTCTGCGATCGCAGAGACGGAGGCGATCATCGCGCAGGGCGCAAAGTTCGTGTTGCTGCCGACCGGGCCGGCCTACGGCCGGTCCCCGGGCGACCCTTACTTCGACCCCGTCTACGCGCGGTTGGAGGAGGCCGGCTGCGTCCTGGTCTTCCACATCATGCCGTTCTGGTATTTCGACGCGATCTCACCCGCATGGGGACAAAACCCCGATCCGGCCTCGTGGCACATGTCGGCGTGGCAGTGGATGAACATCTACGGGCAACGGCCCATCGAGGAGACGTTGTCCGCGCTCATCTTCGACAACCTCTTCGGTCGTTTCCCCCGTCTGAACGTCCTCGTCGCCGAACACGGCGCGGAATGGGTGCCGTTCTTCGTCAGGCACATGGACAAGAGCCGCGGCATGGGCCGTAACGGTCCATGGATCGGCGGAAAGTTGACGGAGCGGCCGTCAGCGATCTTCCGCCGTCATGTCCGCGTAGTGCCGTATCCCGAGGACGACATCCCGGCGGTCGTCGCGGGGCTCGGATACGACGACTGCCTGGTCATGGGGTCCGATTACCCGCACGCCGAAGGCCTCGCCGAGCCGGCCGAATTCGCCAGACTGCTCGATCCCCTCGACGACGCCGCCAAGCGGCGGATCATGCGCGACAACGCCCACCAACTGCTCACCCCCAGTTAATAGCGCGATGGCGGACGAGGACGTCGACCTCGAGCTGTTGAGAGCGTCGGCGCGGGACTTCCTGGCCGAGCGCGGCGAGAGGGGAACGGTCAAGGACCTCGCGGCGATGGATTGGACCGGTCTGCTCGTCGATGAGGCGATGGGCGGCGCCGGCTGGCGTCCGGTCGAGGCCTGCGTGGTGGCCGAGGAGCTCGGGCGAGCGCAGGACGGGTCGGCGTGGTTCGGAACCACGATGGGCGCCGCGGCGCTTGCCACCGCGCCCGAGGACGTCAGGGAACAGTGGTTGCCCGGGCTGCTCACCGGCACGGCGACGGGCGGCTTCGCGACCCTCGACGAGCCCGCGCGGGTGATCCGCGGTGATGAGGCGGACGCCGTATTCTTGGTGGGAAGCAACGGAATTCACCTACTGCGTGACCTGGATCGGGCCCGGTTCGAACGGGACGTGGATCTGCTCGACGTCACCAGAACGGTGTGGCGTGTCGACCTCACCGACGTGCGCAGTGCTGTGATCGGATCCCCCGACCGGGCCGACGAACTGGTCGCCGTCGCTCGTCTGTTGGTTGCCGCCGACTCCGTGGGCGCGGTGTCGATGACCCTTGAGCGGCTGACGGCATACCTCAAGGAGCGCGTCGCGTTCGGAGCACCGATCGCGAGTTTTCAAGCGGTTCAGCACCGGCTCGTGGAGCTACTGGTCTTCGAGGTCAAGGCGCGCGCCATCGTCATGCGGGCCGCGCGGGCAGTCGCTGCGGCCGACGAACGGGCGTCAGTGCTGACGGCGGCGGCGCATGCGTTCGTCGCCGGCCACGCAACCGCCGCCGTCGACGAGTGCATGCAACTCTCGGGCGGTATCGGATTCACCTGGGAGTACCCACTGCATTACGAGCTGCGTCGCGTGTTCGACAACGGTCATCTGATCGGCACGGCGCGATCGAGCCGCGCGCTGCTGGCGGAGGTGTCGGGTTGGTGAGCGTATTCGGGAGCCGGCCCAGCGATGCGCAGCTGGCCGACTTCAGGGACCGGGTCAGGGCGCACATCGCCCAACATGCACCGCCGATCGAAGCGCGGGAAGGCCACCGGGCGCCAGAGACTCCCGAACAAGAAGCCCTGCTGCGCACCTGGTTCGCCAGCCTCTTCGAGGCGGGGCTAGCGGGCGCGGACTGGCCGGTCGAATACGGCGGTCGCGACGACCACCACCCGCTGCACGACCGCATCGTGAGCGAGGAGGTCCTCCGCGCCAGGGCGCCACGCCCGGTGGACCAAGTGAACCTCGCCGCGCACGTCCTCCTGCACTTTGGATCCGACGAGCAGAAGCAACGGCTGTTGCCGCCCATTCGGCGCAGCGAGCACGTCTGGTGCCAACTGCTCAGTGAACCCGATGCGGGCAGCGATATCGCCGCAGTGCGCAGCCGCGGCGTGCAGCAAGCCGATGGCGATTGGCTCATCGACGGGCAGAAGACGTGGATTACCGACGGGCACTGGGCCGACATGGGTCTCGCCCTGATCCGCACCGACCCGGCCTCGTCGCGGCATCACGGCCTGTCGGTTTTCGCCGTGCCGCTGTCCGCAGAGGGTATCGAGATTCGCCCGATCCGGACGATCGGCGACGCGATCGAGGTCAACGAGGTCTTCCTGACTGGAGTCACGCTTGGGGCGGACAGCCTGATCGGCGAAGCAGGCCAGGGCTGGTCGATCATCATGGCGGGCCTGGACTTTGAACGGTTCGGCATCGGCGGGAACGTCATCCTGCTCGAACTGTTGATCGACGATCTGGTCACCGCGGCCAATTACTCGCTCATCGACGGCGCGCCAGCGCTGGACTCGGGTGACATCCGCCAGCAGGTCGCCGAGTTGGCCGTCGAGGTCGAAGTGGCCAAGGCGTTCATCGACGACCACGTGGACCGGCTGACATCGGGTGACGAACAGCCTGGAGACGGCTCGATAGCGAAGTTGAGCTTTGCCGAGACCTATCACCGGGTCGCGGCGTACGGCGCTCGGCTGGCGGCGTCTGCGACGGTCGTCGCGGCCGCAGACGACGATGTGCGGGAGGCGAAAGAACGCTTGCGCGAATGCTGGCTGTGGTCGCGCGCGTACACGATATCGGGTGGCAGCTCGGAGATGATGCGCAACATCCTCGCCAAGCGCAGACTGCACTTGCCGAGCCGGTGACCGTCCATCCCGTCGCGCAGACCTACTGGTCGCTGATCGAGGCCGCAGCTCAGGCGCATCCCGGACGGGTGGTCCTCGCCGACGATCACGGGCGAAAGCTGTCCTGCGCACAGCTGCGGGAGGCCGCCGTGACGTGCGCGGCGGCCTTGGCGGAGCGCGGTATCGGTGCCGGCACCGTGGTGTCATGGCAGCTGCCGAGCACGCTGGAGACGATGGTCGTCATGGCGGCACTGGCGCGGCTAGGTGCGGTTCAGAACCCGGTGCTGCCGATCTGGCGCGAGAGCGAATTACAGTTCGTGATAACGCAACTCGGTACAGAGGTGCTGATCGTGCCGGGATTGTGGCGTAACTTCGACCACACGTCGCTCGCGCACCGCCTCGCCCGTGAGAGGCGAATGTCGGTCATAGTCTTCGACCACGACGCGCCCATCACCGGCGGGCTTCGGCTGCCGGCGGGCGATCCGCGGGTGCTGCCTCCGCCGCCGACCGGCACCGAGA
The DNA here is from genome assembly GCF_001672745.1 of Mycobacterium sp. E1386. NCBI lineage: Bacteria > Bacillati > Actinomycetota > Actinomycetes > Mycobacteriales > Mycobacteriaceae > Mycobacterium > Mycobacterium sp. E1386. The sequence continues at coordinate 31,590 of NZ_LZKH01000261.1, read as the reverse complement.
ATCCGCGGTGGATCTACTATTCGTCGGGCACGACGGCCGCACCGAAAGGCGCACGACACTGCGACCGCTCGGTCATCGCGGGTTCGGCCGGGGTGGTCGGCATCGTCGGGGCGTCCAGCAGGGACGTCAACCCCATCGCGTTTCCGGTTTCGCACATCGGCGGCGCCGCCATGCTCGCCGCGGCTCTGCGCACCGGCATGCGACTCGTGCTGTTCGACGCATTCGATCCCGTTGAGACCCCGTTCGCCATCGCGGCGCATCGCCCGACTCTGCTGGGCAGCGCGACCCCGTTCTTCGTTGCGTTCATGGCGGCACAGCGCGCACACGGTGCCGAGCCGCTCTATCCCGATCTGCGAGGATGTGTCGGCGGCGGTGCGCCCATCACCCCCAAGCTTGGTCGCGAAGTGCGGCAGCTGTTTTCAGTCGACGGCGTGGCTAATTCTTGGGGCCTGACCGAGTTCCCGGTCGCCACTTCGCAGGCGCCCAACGGGCCTGCGGAGCTGCTGGATCACACCGTCGGCAAACCGGTTCCCGGCGTTGTGGTACGCGTTGTCGACGCGTCAGAGCGACAAGTCACGCGCGGCGTCGAAGGGGAACTGCGGCTCAAGGGGCCACCGTGTTTCCTGGGCTACGTCGACTCCTCCATGGATGCCCAGGCGTTCGACGACGACGGCTGGTTCCGCACAGGCGATCTCGGTCGCATCGATGACGACGGCAATGTCGTCGTCACCGGGCGGATCAAGGACGCGATCATCCGCAACGCCGAGAACATTTCGGCACTGGAGATCGAGGGCGTGCTGGCCAGCCACCCGTCGGTGGCGGACGTCGCGGTGATCGGCGTGCCCGACGAGCGAACCGGAGAACGCGTCTGCGCGGTTGTCGTCGCGCACCCCGGCGCGGAGGTGACGCTGTCATCGATCTTCGAACATTGTCAAGCTCAAGGATTGAGCAAGCACAAGACGCCGGAACAACTGGAAATCGTTGACGCGCTTCCTCGCAACGTTACCGGCAAGTTGCTCAAGACGGAGTTACGGGGTCGGTACGGTAGTCGGTAAGTGATTGGCCCACCTAATGGGCGGTATCCGCGCGGATGTCGCCCCGGAAGCCGAAGCGCTCGAAGGAACGCGGCTAGAGGCCGATGAGTTCCTTGAGGTTGGCTCCCATCACTCGCGCCGTGGTGGGCGCGGGAAGGGTCTCGAGTTCCTTGACGAAGTCGGCGGGCTCGGCGAGTCCCTCCGGATGCGGATAGTCTGATCCGAACATCACCCGATCTGCACCGAGAATGTCGATCAGGTGCGACATGTCTTCCTCGTGAAAGGGGTTTACCCACACGTGCCTGCGGAAGACGTCACAGGGGTGCTCGCTGAACTCGCGCGGCTTCTTGCGGTACACCCGATCGAACACATCCATCAGGCGCTGGGCCCATGACCCGCCGTTCTCGACCACACCGATGCGCAGTCCGGGGAACCGCTCGAACACCCCGTGGGCGATGAACGCCGCTAGCGTGTCGAAGATGTGGCGGCTCTCTTCATAGATGAAGCCGCGGAACTTGGTCAGCTGAAAGCCCTGGAATTCCTCGCCGCTCTCCCAGTCGGACAGGTAGCGGTCGTACCCGGAGTCGGAGTTGTGCATCTGCACGGAGATGCCCGAGGACTCAACCAGCCGCCAGAATTCGTCGAATTCCGGCAGGGCGGCTGACCGCGACGTGCCGTCCTCCCGGGGAACCGGCGCCGGCCGGATCAGCACCGTCTTGGCGCCGTTGTCCAGGCACCACTCGAGTTCCGCGACGCCCTTCGCGGGATCGTTGAGCGAGATCGCGGGGACCGGGTAGATGCGGTCCTTGAAGTTGAACGTCCAGTCGTCGAGCAGCCAGCGGTTGAATGCGTGGGTGACCGCATGGGTGAGCTCCGTGTCGGATTTCGTCCGCTCCTCGAGCATGCCCGCCGTCGTCGGAAACATCAGCGCGCCGTCGACGCCTTGGCGGTCCATCAAAGCCAAACGCAGGTCCGGGCGTCGGAACTCGTCCGGGCAGCGGATCGGCTCGGCAAGTTCGCGCAGGCTCTTACCCTCCGGGTTGATCCCGCGGTAGTAGTCGGCCCATGCACCTGGGGTGGGAATCACTTCGTAGGTCGGGTTCGGAATGGTCTCGGTGATCACGCCGAGGATCTGGAGTTTCGTGCGGCCATTGACGTCGACGAATTTCAGCGCCTCGGAGTACTTCTCCGGCAAATACCGCGTGTAGGCGTCGATCGTCTCGTACATGTGATTGTCCGCATCCCACACTTCGAACGCCTTGGGGTGGGGCATCGTGGTTCCTTTCGAGACGCTGTCAAACCGGCCAAAATCGCCTTGCGCTTCATCGATGTTCCATCAAGCGATAGGCGGGGCGTCGATTGGTAACGCCACTACCAATCAGCGAGAGTAGGCGTTCTCGCATTGAAAGCTATCGTAGAACGGCCGCCGGTCGCAAGGTCGGTGACATGATGGAGCGCCGATGAGGTGCGCGGCTTTACCCAGAACGAGACCGATTTCAACGACGTCCTAGAGGTTGGTGAAGTGCCCGCCGTCGACCCCGATGGTCTGTCCGGTGAGGTATCGGGCGCGCGGACCCACGAGAAAAGTGACGGCCGAACCGATGTCGATCTGCGGATCGCCGATGCGGCCGAGTGGGATGCGTCGCGCAAGCCGCTCCTCCATTGCGGGGTCTGCTTCGATGGCTGCGGTCATCGCGGGTGAATATGCAAGCGGTGAAATGACGTTGACGGTGATGCCATGAGATCCCCATTCGCGCGCCAGGCTTTTCGCAAAGCCCCGCAGTGCGCCCTTCATGGAGGCGTATAGCGGCAGCGTGGCGCTGCCCTCGATACCTGCGGGCGAGGTCATCACCAAGAAGGTCCCTCCGCGTTCGCGCAGTGCCTCGAAGGCCGCGCTTGCGCAGTGATAGGCGCCGGTCACCGAGACGCCGATGTGGTCCTGCCACAACGCCTCATCGACGTCCTCAAGGTGGTGCGGCTGGCTGGATGCGTTGCATGTGGCGTTGTGGATGAGCGCATCGAGACGCCCGGTGTCATTCACCGCGGCCTCGACGGCGCCGACAACGGACTCTCTGACGGTGACATCACAGCGGACCCAGCCCGCTCGATGACCGCCCTCGACGATCTCGGTGGCGACGGACCTTCCGTTCTCCGATCGGGTGGCGACGAAGACGTGCGCGCCGTCGATCGCCAGCGCGCGGGCGATGCCGCGCCCCACACCGCCACCGGCTCCGGTGACCAGCACGGTGTAACCGTTGAGGGTCATGGGAGCATCACGGCTCCGCCGTCGACGATGACGGTTTCGCCCACGAGGCCCGCGACCTCGTGCTTGAGCAGGAATCGTGCCGTCTCGACTATCGATTCGATGAGCGCGTCATCGTCCTGGAGCGCGGCCGCGGTCACGTGGCCGGCCGATGCGCTCAGTCGGGGCTCGAAAAGATGTAGCGGGGCGGCAACCATATTGACGATCACGTGTTGAGAAGCCCATTGGCGGGCGGCGGACTTGGCCATCGCGCGGATGCCCTCGAGCGCGGTGGTGTACGGGACGAGGTATGGTGCCCCGGTCATTCCGATGGACGGCATCACCAGGACGATCCGTCCGCCGTTCTGGTGCATCGAGGAATACGACCGTTGTAACGCATTCAGCACTTGACGCATCGGACGTTCGGCGAATCGGCGCCAATCGGTCGCACTCAAAGTGCCGACGTGAGTTGGTTCGAGCAATGGATCGACTCCGGCAACGATGACGACGTTGTCCGACTCCGGCTGAGTCGATTCGTCGATGTCGTGGACCACTGATTTGAGACTCGCTGCGATCGCCCACGAGACGGCATCGCTGCGCCCGATGACGTGCGGGGCTGTCATGTTCGCACTGACCTACGGTTTTGGCGCCGAAGGCGCCTTCGCTTGCCGTGCGATCCGCTCATCGTGGATCGTCACCAGTTCGCGGAAGCCGATTCGGTTGTACCGCGGGTGGGGTTGTACTCCCCAGTCGTCCTTCGCGGTGTGCTGCCCAGCCGCTTCGGGGGCGCCGCCGAACGGCGGCCCGCCGATGGGGTAGGGCTGCGTGCACTCGAGTGTGTCGTCGGAGTAGCGCACCTTCAGCAATTCGCTGCAGATTTGCGTGAGCGAAAGCGTGGGCCAGCCATACCAGACCGCGATCACCGGAACGGTGAGCGACCCCTCGATCACCAACCCGAACAGGCAGACGAACAGGCCTCGCTTGAGCCACTTATGCATCCGCGCCCAGGTCGAGGTCGTGCCGGGAGGCAGCGATTCGGCCGATGCGCTCGCTTGCACGGTTGATTCAGACACCATTGGCCCTTTCCGGATCACTCAGTCCGAGAAGATTTCCCGATTCACGGTGTGCAGGTAGGGGATCGCAAGGAACGGCGTGATGTAAAAGACGTTGTAGGCCCACCAGGCCAGCACCGGCAGGCCCACCGCCGCGTAGCGGACATCGGCATACAACGTCATGTTGAAGATGTAGCCGGTCCACACCACCACGCCGAACCAGCACGTCACAATCATCCACTGGTGGCCCCACCGCTTCATCTGCAGGAAGCCGATCGCCGCGGCCATCCGCATGGGAAAGGCGATGAGCACGCACACGAGGACCCACGCCTTCTCCCCAGGCGCACCCGCACCTCCGATCCAAAGTTCGTTGTAGTGCCAGAAATATCCCCCATCCATCAGATTCCCCCACGCGGTGAACACGGTGCGGGTGATCAGGGCGTGATTGGCGAACAAGTCGAGCGCCCAGCCGATGCTGTTCAGCGCCGCGTCCAGGATGATGACGTAGCCGATGAGCGTGACCATCAGCGGACGCACCGACAGCCCTTCGCGTTGGGCATTGCGCAACAGGTACAAGCCGCGCAAGAAGAGGGGGAGCCCGACGACGCCGAGCACGAGGGTGCCCATCAGTGCCGTGCCCGCTATCAGCCAGAGATCCGCCCGTCGTTGTGCCCGACGGCTCTGAAGGTCATGTTCGTCCAAAGGCGATGAAGCGAAGTGGGGTTCACCGCGAGATGACTTCGCAGAGGGCGATCGCATGGGCTACCAATCTCTGGTGAGCAACATCGAAAGCTGGATGAGAAACATCGTCAGCAGCACGCCGTATATCCAGACCTGGAAGACGATGAGCCCGCGTCGACGCCGACGATCCTGTTCGTCCACCGCGCTGATTCCTCCTTGCTGGTCAAATGCGGGTGAGGCCATGCGCACCTCGGCGATCTCGCGCAAGCGCTGTCCGCACTGCCGGAGGGATCCGGGAGGGGCCCACCGCTGCGGTCAGAACGTGCCGATGTTCGACAACATCCAGTAAAAGAAGGCGACCAGTGCGCACATGACACCCCAGGTGACCGCCATCCGCACCAATTCCTCGATCACATCCCTGGCTCCTGACTCCGGCGGTCGCTGGGTTCGAACGCAAACCTTCCTAGAATGTTAGCAGCATTCTCAATTTAGAGAATCCGGATTATCTAAATGTGTGATTTGCCGGTTCAGGTTCACGCATTGGCCATGGCGGCGAGCTCACGCTTGACCACCTTGCCGACGTCGTTGCGCGGCAGCCGATCGACGAACACGAATCGCACAGGCACGCGGTACGGCGTCAATCGATCCCGGCACCACTCGGTGAGGCTCTCTTCTGTCACGGCCTGATCACGTCGCACGACGAATGCCCAAGGCACCTCGCCGAGCCGCTCATCGGGGATGCCCACGACGGCGGCATCCCGCACCCCGCCGGCGGCGAGGATGACGTCTTCGACGGTGCCCGGAAAAACCTTGAGACCGCCGCGGTTGATCATGTCGGACACCCGGCCGTCGAGCCAGAGGAACCCGTCGTCGTCGAACCAGCCCAAATCGCCGGTGTGAAACCAGCCGTCATCCGTGAGCCGGTCGAGGAACGCCGGATCGATGTTGCGCGCCGCCGTCGTCGGCGTGCGCACCATCACCTCGTCATCGGCAATGGTGACGTCGATGCCGGGCAGAGGCCGCCCCACCGAGCCGAGTTTGGTCTCTCCCCACTCGCGGGCATCGGCTGCCGACCAGCCCACCACTTCACCGCCGAGTTCCGTTTGGCCGTAGGAGTTCAGCACGATCACCCCGAACTTGTCCCTGAAGCGGGCAGCTTGAACGGGTGACAGGGGAGCGGTGATCGACCGCACGATCTTCAGCGGCGACAAGTCGGTGACCGAGTCGTCGTGCAACACCATGGTGAGCGCCGCAGGCGGCAGTACCGTGGATCGCAATTGGTGCCGCCGAACCAGCGCGGCGAAGTCCGACGGGGAGAATCGCTCCATCAGCACCACGCCCGAACCCGCCCGGAACGCGAACAGCACCTGGTAGATACCCGCCCACAACGACAACGACAACGGCACGAGGTTCGGCATCGGCGGACGCTTCGGTGCGTCGGTAGTGGCTTTCGTCCCACGAAGTTTCGCCAACAGCCGGTCGATCAGGTCGAGCACCGTGGTGTGCCGAAGCGGCACCGGCTTCGGCGGGCCCGTGGTGCCGGAGGTGAACTGCAACAGTGCCACATCGCCGTCGTAGGGCCGTGCCGCTGCCGGTTGGTCGCACTTTCGCGTAATGGCCCAGGCCAATGCATCGCCGGTGATGACCGAGATGTCAAAGGTCGAGAAACGTTGCGCGAGGGCGGGCGTCGTGATGACGGCAACGGGACGCAATGTCTTCAGCTGGGCTGCGAGCTCGGCGTCGGCCGCCCTCGGGTTCAGCGGTGTGTACACCCCGGCGGCCAGCCACGTGCCGAAGAGCGCGGCGACGGTGATCGCGTCGTTGGGCAGCATGGCGGCCACGACCTGGCCCTGCGTCAGTCCGCACTCGGTGAGCAGCGCGCCCAGCTGGTCGGCACTGGTGACCAGATCGTCACGCGACACGGCGTTCTTGTCGGCACCCAGCACGTGCACGGCGACCTCCGGCAGGCCGTTCAACAGGTCGGCGAGACTCACGAATCAGCCTCCAACGGAGCCCAATTCGGAGTTCGCCTGTCCGCGAAGGCAAGGGGGCCCTCGTTCTGGTCGGGATGGCCCCACATCGATGTCAGGTGCTTCGCACCTTCCCGGCACGCATCGGTCAGGCCGTATTCGAGTGCGCCCCACAGCGCACGCTTGGTGGCGCGCATCGCGGCGGGCGAGTTTCTGGCGATCTTCTCGGCCAGCTCCTGGGCGACGTCGCGCAGCTTTTCGGGCGGATCCACGACCTGGCTGATCATGCCGAGCTGGTACGCGCGTTGGGCGCTGAGCCGTTCGTGGCTGCCTACCAGAGCCATCCGCAGCACGGCCTCGGCCGGCATCTTGCGCATCAGCGCGATGGTTTCCAAGGCGCTGACCTGACCGATCGACACGTGCGGATCGACGAAGCTCGCATCCGACGACGCGATGACGACGTCGGCGTCGGCCACCCAGTGCAGCCCGCCGCCGGCGCACACCCCGTTGACGGCAGTGATGACCGGCTTCTCGACATTGCAGTGCCACGCCGTCAACTTGAGGTCCAGTGTGCGCATGGTCTCCTGAAACTGCAGCACGGCCTCGCCGTCGAGCTCCTCGACGTCGGCGCCCACCTGGAACGCCCGCCCGTTGCCGGTGTGCACGATCACGCGAACATCGGGGTCGGCGTTCAGTTCCGCCCACGCCCTGGGGAATTCCTCGCGCATCACGGCGTCGTAGGCGTTGAGCCGTTCCGGCCGGTCGTTGATGATCCAGCCGACCGGCCCGCGCCGCTCGACGACCAACCTTTGGTATGTCATGACGCTTCCACCGTGTCCGACAACGGGTGCCACCGCGGCGTGCGCTTCTCGCGCCATGCCCTGGCGCCCTCGCCGTGATCCGGGTGATTGCGGAGCTGCCAGATCCGCTCGGCGGCCTCCCCACGGGCCTGCGTCATGCCGACGTCCAGGGAACGCCACAACGCCTTCTTGGTGGCGCGCAAAGCGGTCGGCGAATTTTCGGCGATCGCGGTGGCGAGCCGCCCCGCCGCGGCGCGGAGGCGATCGGCGGCTACCACCTCGGACACGATGCCCAACTCGTAGGCGCGGTGTGCCGAGATGCGTTCGCCATTGCCGCTCAACGCCATTCGAGTAATTGCTTCCATCGGTGACTTGCGAAGCAGCGTGATCGCCTCATAGGCGACGGCCTGGCCGAGCGACACGTGCGGGTCGACGAACGACGCCTGCTCGGCCGCGATCACGATGTCGGCGTCGGCCACCAGATGCAGACCGCCGCCCGCGCAAACACCGTTGACGGCCGCGATCACCGGCTTCCACACTCCGCAGTGCCACGACGAAATCTTGAGCTCCGCGTCCCGGGTCCGACGTGAATGCCGGCGCATCGCCTCCTTGTTGCGCGCAACCTGCACCACGTCCATGCCGGTGCAGAACGCCTTGCCGTTGGCCGTGTTGACGATCACCCGGACACCGGGATCGGCATCCAGGTCGGCCCAGGCGATCTCCAGTTCGTCGAGCATCAACGAATCGAAGGCGTTGCCCGCGTCCGGCCTGTTCAGGATGAGCCAGCCGATCCCATCGGACTTCTCCACGATCAACCGCTGGTAAGTGCTCACGAGCGCGGAATATCCTTCCAAGGCTTGCCCTTCCAGGGGTCGGGCTCCCTGGGAAGCCCGAGCACACGCTCGCCCAGGATGTTCTTGTTGATGTCGGTGGTGCCTCCCTCGGTCCCGTTCGCGAGGCTGCGCAGCATGCCGTGAACATCGCGGGGCAGGGAGTCCGGGTCGTCGGTCGCCGGCCAAGCGACCGCGTCGGTTCCCAGCAAATCCACCATGAGGTCCTGGATTTGTTGGTTCAGCGTGGCCTGGTGCACTTTGCCGATCGATGATGCGGCTCCCGGGGACTGGCCGGCCGAAAGCGCCGCCCTGACGAGGTCATTGGTCCAGCCACGGATCTGCTCCTGGGCCCACAACCGCATGATCTTGTCCCGGACGACCGGATCGCTCCATCGGCCGGTCTCGCGCGCCAGGACGATCAGGCGGTCGGCGCCGGAGCCACCGAGCCGGCCCATGCCCCCAGAGCCGGAGCCCGAAACCATCTGTCGCTCGCTGGACAACGTCGACGCGCTGACCCGCCAGCCGTCGTTGACCTCGCCTACCCGGTGCGCGTCAGGGATCCGGGCATTGTCGATGAAGACCTCGTTGAACTCCGCCTCGCCGGTGATCTGGCGTAGCGGTCGGACCTCGACGCCGGGTTGATGCATGTCGAGCAGGAAGTATGTGATGCCCTTGTGTTTGGGCGCCTCCGGATCGGTTCTCGCGAGCAGGATCGCGAAGGCGGCCTCGTCGGCCCACGTAGTCCAAACCTTTTGGCCCGAAATCACCCACTCGTCCGCGTCCCGAACCGCCCGCGTTGCCAACGATGCGAGGTCCGACCCGGCGCCCGGCTCGCTGAAGAGCTGACACCATTTCTCCTCGTTGCGCACGATCGGCGGCAGGAAGCGCAGCCGTTGCTCTTCGGTGCCGTGGCTGAACAGCGCTGCCGCAGCATTGTTGAGCCCCAACGGGTTCAGCCGGGACAGCCGCAGCGGGCGCAATACCTGATCGATCGCCCGGGCGACCTCATTGCCGATACCCAGACCGCCGTATTCCCGCGCCCAGGTCGGCACGACAAGACCGGACGCGGCGAAGACCGGATACCACTGTCGATACTCTGTGGCGCTACGCACCGCACGCAGAGCAGCTGGACCCTCGGCGGCTGCCCTGCGCCAGGAGGCGGGTACCTCCCTGTCGACCCATTGCTCGACCGCGGCGACCGCATCTGCGGCGCTGGTCGTCTCACTGATCGGCAGCGGGCTCATGATCGTCTAACGCCCTTGGAACTTCGCGTCACGTCTGTCGCGAAAGGCGGCCAGCCCCTCTTTGAAATCCTCGCTGCGGCTCGACAACTCGAGCGCCATCGCCTCGTTCTGCAGGTGCCGGTCGAGGTCGAGGCCGTTGCCGCTGTGCAGCAGCCACTTGGTGAGGCCCAGCGCCACCGTGGGCGCATCACCAAGGCCGGCAATCAGTTCGCTTGCCGCGGCCTCCAATTCGTCGACCGGGGCGGCGGCGTGGATGATGTTCCACTCGGCAGCGGTGGTTCCGGTGATCTCCTTGCCCAGCATCAGCAGCTGCCGGGTGCGGACCAGGCCGATCAGACGTGGCAGCAGCCAGGCCGCGCCGCTGTCGGGGGTGAAACCGCGGGCCATGAACGGTTCCCAGAACCGCGCATCCTCGGCGGCGACACAGAAGTCGGAGGCCAGTGCGATGTGGAATCCGAGCCCGGCGGCCCAGCCCCGCACTACGGACACGATGGGCACCTGAGTCTCGAGCATCAACGGGATCAACCGGTTCGCTTTGTTGGGCAGCCGGCGCTGTGTGCTGCCCACCCTGGGCTTTCGCTCGGAGCGGGTGTTGTTGGCGATCAGGTCGGACCCGGCGCAGAAGTCGGGTCCCGCGGCGTCGATCCTGATGACGCGGACGGACTCGTCGATACCCGCGGCGGCGAAATGCGCGATCATCGCGTCGAGCATGACGTCGTTGACTGCGTTGCGGCGATCCTCGCGGTCCAACCTCAATTGCAAGACCGCACCGTGTTGTTCCGCCTTGAGACCGGGCACGCTGTCGTAAGTCATGGGCTCAGGTTTCGGCGAATCGTGCGGCCACGGCGGTGAGCAGGTCCGCGAGGTTGGTCGCCCGCCCAGGGGGATCGGGTAGTCGGACGGGTCCGTGTTCGCGGCTGGGGAGCAGAATCGTGGCCGTGCCCGGCGCCGTGATCTGGCCACGATGATTCGTCGCCGCCAACTCGAGATCGACGGCCGGACGATCGTCCTCGGCGAGGTACTTGCGGACCACCGTCCCGGTGATGGTGTGCAGATCGCCGACGTAGTTGAAGAGCCGGAATTCGCAGGCGAGCTTCCACAGCCAGCCGTCGTCACCCATCCAGTCGGTGCACAGATGAATGAGCCACGTCTCGCGCATCCGGCCGTAGTCGAAGGTGGTGGGGTTACCCGCATTGCGGGCTGCCTCCGGTTCCCAGTGCACGCGCTGCTGCGCATCCGGCACACCGTATTCGTTGGGCGTGTAGAAACGGGGGATGCGCTGCCGATTGCGCCATGCCAGTCGCAGGGGCCGCACCCCATACATGCCGGTCCCCATGCCGACGTGCCAGCAGACCATGTCGGTGACCGTCAGCGGTCCCTTTGTCAGGGCGCCGATGTCGTCACCCTCGGCAACGTCCTCCCACCATCGCGGTTCGGCGCCACGCGGGGTTTCGCGCGCGTATCTCTCGTCCAATTCCGCGATCTCGTCCGGCGTCCACGACTTCAGTTCGACGGCCTCGTACTTCTTGCGGCCGCGTGCCTTGCTGCGTTCGGTGCGGATCATGTTGCGGTACTGCGCACCCAAGATGACGTCTTCGTCGTCTCGAAACACCTGTGCCGACCACTCGTGGATGGCCCGATCGGCGAATTCGCTGCTCTTGTCCAGGGCCGCGACCAGAGCGTTGCGCCGGAAAACGCGATGATTGGCCCGCAGCGGCGCCCACCACTCACGCGACGAGGACGCGTAGAAGGCGTGAACGCCGCGCAAGGGGTCACCCTTGGTCAGCGCGCGGTCTTCGTCGGAGAGCGTGGTCACCTCGTCCTCACCTATCAAGGTGTCGCCCCCGACGAGCGCGGGTGGCGCGATCGACTCGCCCCATACGGATTTGGCGGCGTACTCCGCGTCGGTCCACAACGGGTTGGCGTCGCCGTAGCTCTCCGCCACGTGGCGGAAGCAGTCTTCGTTCGGTCTGAAGTAGTGCGGCGGCTGAGTGTGCGGAACTGTGATCCCGATGGTGGCCCGCAACCGGGCCAACCCCTCGTCGGTAATCTGACCGGTTTCCGGCATGGAAATTAAGATACCCGAAAAGCGGAAACGCCGTTAACGCAGGGATGAGGATATGAGCGAGCAAACATCGGGCATCCTGGTGGCCGTCGGCGACGACGGGGTACTACGAATCACCATCGACCGCGCTGATGCCGGAAATTCGTTGTCGCCCTTCGCACGTCAGGCGCTCAACGATGCTTTCACCCTGGCCCATGACCGGTCCGACGTGCGTGCCGTGCTGCTGAGCGCAACGGGTGACCGGCATTTCTGTACCGGCGCCGGTTTGCCGTCACAGACGGCAAGCGCTGATCCGCAATCGAAACCCATAGCGGACAAGCGGCCCGGTGACATCGCTCGCATGCTCCAGCAAGGCTGGCAGCGATTGATTTCCTCGATGCTGGATTGCGACAAACCTGTCGTGGCCGCCGTCAACGGTACGGCGGCGGGCGCCGGCGCCAGCTTGGTAATGGCATCCGATCTGGTGGTGATGTCGGCGCAGGCCAAGCTCGTTGAGGCGTTTGTGCACCGCGGCATCCTGCCCGATTCGGGGGCCATCCACCTCCTGACGAGAATCGTCGGTCTGCGCAAGGCCACCGAACTCTTGATGCTCGGTGAACCGGTCGATGCCGCCACCTGCGAGAAGCTCGGGCTGGTCAATCGCGTGACCGCACCGGAAGACACCCGCGCGGTCGCCGAGGAATTCGCGGTACGGCTGGCGGCGGGCCCGACGGTGATGCTGGCCCTGACCAAACGGCTGTTGTCGGTGTCGTCGGAGTCGGATCGACACCGCGCATTCGAGCAGGAGGCCTGGGCCCAGGAGGTGGTGTCGCACACCGCCGACCTCCAAGAGGGCCTCGCCTCGTTCGCGGAACGTCGAGAGCCCAAGTTTCTCGGTCGCTGACCGGCTCCCGCTAGGCGGCGGTGGGTCCGCCCCGAATGGTGAACGTGGCGCTGTCGTCGATCTCGTCGATCGACGACGCCACGGACTCGGCGGTCAAGGCGGTGTCTTCGATTCCCTTGGTGACGCCGATGAACACCCGTGACACCTTCCCGGCGCCGACCGAGTAGATGTGCGCGGTTCGGTCGCACGTCGGATGGCACAGGTAGACCACCACAGGGGTGACAAGCTCGGGATGCATGGCCTTGCCGGCCTCACCCATGATGTCCTCGGTCATCCGCGTTCGCGCGATGGGGGCGATCGCGTTGATCGCGATGCCATTGCGGGCACCCTCGATGGCGAGGACGTGCATCATGCCGACGAGGCCCATCTTCGCGGCGCCGTAGTTTGCCTGGCCGAAATTGCCGAAAAGCCCAGTGCCAGAAGTGGTCTGAACGATTCGTCCGTAATTCTGCGCCCGCATGATCGGCCACACCGCCCGTGTCACGTTGAAGGCGCCGGCCAGGTGTACCGCTATGACCGCGTCGACCTGCTCGGCGGTCATGTTCTTGAACGCTGCGTCGCGCAGAATTCCCGCATTGTTGACCAGAATGTCCACCTGACCGAAGGCGTCCATCGCCGCCGCGACGATCGCCGCGCCGCCCTCCTCGGTGGCCACCGAGTCACCGTTGGCGATCGCGCTGCCACCCGCGGCCGTGATCTCGTCGACGACGGATTGGGCCGCCGACGTCGACGCGCCGCTGCCGTCCACACTGCTGCCCAGGTCGTTCACCACGACTCGGGCGCCACGCCGGGCCAGCTCGAGGGCGTGACAGCGGCCAAGCCCGCCACCGGCACCGGTGACGATGGCCACCTGATTATCGAAAGTCATTGACTCCATGCGTGAGAGGTTACATTTACTGAATCGAGAGCAGTAATTTGCATCGGAAGGACATCCATGACCGGCCCCACTGAATTGCTGTGGCGTGCGCAGCGGCGTGCCGAAGCGCTGCGGCACCGCTACCGCGCGGCCGGCTTCTGGACCGGGGACCCGGTTGACATGGTGCGGTCCGCTGCCGCGCGGCATCCGGGCCGCCCCGCCGTGGTGGACCGAGGCGCCGAGCTCACTTACGGTGAGCTGGACAAGCGCATCGATTCCGCCGCCCTGGCCATGGCCGACGCCGGCGCCGTCCGGGGCGGCGCGATCGTCTTGGTGGTCGGTAACGACGTGGACTCGGTGGTCGCGGTCCACGCGGCACTGCGGGTGGACGCGCTGGTCCTGCTCGTGCCGCGCAGCGCCGGGCCAAAGCAACTCGCCGACATCATCGCCCGCACCCGAGCGCCGGTCGGCGCGGCGCCCAACTGGACCACGATCAGCCAGCCCGAACTATCCGGGCTTTGTCGTTGGATCGAACTTGGCGACGGTGACCGCGTGGGCGCCGAATCGCCGCGCCCTGCGCGGCCCGCCGACGAACCATCCATCGTGCTCTACACCTCGGGTACGACGTCTCGACCCAAGGGCGTGATCCACTCGCTGAGCACATTGGCCAAGGCTTCGGCGAACTACGTCGCGGCAGCAGGTCTGGGCGCAGAAGACCGGATCTTTTTGATCAGCCCGCTCGCCTCGGTCACCGGGGTAGTGCAAGCGTTGTTCATCGGTCCGATGCTCGCGATACCGGTGATCCTCGAGGACCGTTGGGACCCGTCGGCGACGTGTGACCTGCTGGTCACTTCGGGTGCGACCTGGTACGGCGGCCCCGACCGGCTGCTCGACCGCCTACTCGACGAGGCCGCCGCGCGCGATGCCGCGGTCCCGCTGCGCGCGGTCTATCTCGGTGGCACGACTTTGGATCGGCGGATCGTCGAACGCGTCGAACGCGATTTCGGCATCGTCGTCATGCGTGCGTACGGGTCCTCGGAGGTGCCGGTCAGCACGTCCGGTCTGCGGGGCGAACCGCGGATCGTGCGCCATGCCGATGACGGACTGCCGCTCGACGACGTCGACGTCCGCATCGGATCCGAAGCCGAACCCACCGATTGCTGCATCAAGGGTCCGCACACTTTCCTCGGTTATACCGATGCCGCCGACGACGAGCTGGCGTTCGACGGCGAGTGGTTCCGCACCGGCGATGTGGCGGAGATTGTCGGCGGGCGGGTGCGCATCGTCGGCCGGATCAAGGACATCGTGATCCGCAACGGGCTGAAGATCCCGGCCGCCGAAGTGGAGGAGGCGGTGTCGCGGATAGCTGGGGTCCGCGAATGTGCCGCCTATGCGGTCGCCGACGACACCACAGGCGAGCGGCTGACTATGGCAATCGTCCTCGAGCCCGACGTCGAGATGACACTGGCCGAGGTCGCCGAAGCTCTCCTCTCCGAGGGCCTGCCGAAATACAAACTGCCAGAAGAGCTGGTGTTGTGGGACGAGCCGCTGCCCGTCAATGCCAACGGCAAGATCGACCGGACCAAGCTCGACGCGCGCTCGGCCGGGCGACGGCGGCTGATCGCCGACCGTCTCGCCACTACGGGTTGACGGGCGCGGTCACCGGATTCTAGGCGGTTTCGGGCCGGAAAACCGGCACGACGAATCCGTCGTCGTCTTCGCGGAAAGCGAGCACCAGATCCATGTCTGCGCGCAGGTCTTCGACAGCGCAGTCCTCCACGACCGTCATGAGCCGTGGTCCTTCCTCGAGGTCCACCATGGCCAGTACGTAGGGAGTGCGGGTGTCGAAGGGCGCGGCGTTCTGGCGGATGACGCTCCAGGTGTACAGCCGCGCGCGCCCGGTGGCCGACGTCAGCTCGACGTCCTCGCACCAACAGTGCGGGCAGAAGGGTCGTGCGTACAGCGAGACCCGGCCGCATGAGCGGCAATGGTTGACCATCAGCCTGCGGCCTTGCGTGGCGGTCCACCAGGCTTGGCCGTCGGTGTCGATCGTGGGCCGATCGGGCGCGGTCATCACTGCCTCCCGAGAATCATCGTGGCGCTGTGGGTGAAGAAGCCGCCCATCGCGTGGACGCAGGCCAAATTGGCCCCGCTCACTTGGCGCGGTCCGCATTCGCCCCGCAACTGCCGGACCGCCTCGACCATGAGGAACATCCCGCGCATACCGGGATGGCAGGAGGCGAGCCCGCCTCCGTCGGTGTTGGTTGGCAGCGCCCCGCCCGGGCGCAGCGCACCGGACGCGATGAATGGTCCACCTTCGCCCTTGGCGCAGAAGCCGAGATCCTCCACGGTCAGCAGCACAGTGGACGTGAAGGAGTCGTAGAGCTGGCACACATCGATGTCAGCCGGAGCGACACCCGCCTGCGCGAATGCCCGAGGGCCCGAGCGGGCGGCGGCCGACGTCGTGAAATCGGGCCATTGGCTCATGCTCACGTGGGATGTCGCGTCGGCCGACCCGAGAATCCAGATCGGCTCTTTCGCACAATCCTTCGCCACCCGTTCACTCGCGAGGACGACCGCGCCACCACCGTCGGTGCGCAGACACACATGCTTGGAGGTGAACGGGTCGGCCAGCATCGGTGCGGCCTCGACGTCCGCGACAGTGATGCGGTCGCGCTCAAACGCGATCTCGTTCATGGCGGCCCACTCGTGGGCGGCGACGGCGACTTCCGCCAATTGTTCGCCGGTCGTGCCGAATTCGATCATGTGGCGCCTGGCTGCCATGGCGTACTTGGCGATCAACGTCGCCCCGTAAGGCGCCTCATACTGCAGGGCGCCGCCGGTGCCCATCACGGCGGCGGACGCGCGCACTCGGCGCTTGACGTCCGAGCGCGCGGTGGACCCGTAGGTCAGCAAGGCGACCTCGATTTCGCCCGCCGCGATCGCGGCCGCGGCGTGGCTCGCCATCACTTCCCACGAGGATCCTCCGACATTGGTCGCGTCGACCCAGTCGGGTTGTAGGCCGAGATACTCGCTGACTTCGACCGGCGGAAGTAACGCCCCATGAGCGCCGAACCCTTCGATGTCTTGCTTCGTCAGGCCGGCATCGATAACCGCACGCCGCGAGGACTGCGCCATCAGCGCCATGGCGGTCTTGTCGGGAACGCGGCCGCAGTCGGAAAGGGCTGCGCCCACGATGGCGACGCGATTCGACGGCATAGCTCATGGTTATCACACCGTCGTCCGCTCGATAACGGCAGTTCGCAGAAATATGGAAACCACATTCTCGGTCGGCTACCGTGAGCCTATGACGACGGCGCTGCGGGACGCCCTACGGGGGCAATCGCTTGTGCTGTGCCTGGCTCTGCTCAACTCACGCACCCCCGATGTTCCCGCGGTCGCGGCGGCATGCGGGTACGACGCCGTGTATGTCGATCTCGAACACACATCCACGTCGTTGGAAAGCGCGCAAATGCTTTGCATGAGCGCACTCGGAGCGGGGATCTCCGGTTTGGTGCGGGTGCCGTCGCACGACCCTACTGTCATTGCACGAGTATTGGATGGTGGGGCGGTTGGAGTCATTGTCCCGCATGTAAATTCAAAATCCGAGGCCGAATCCATCGTCCACGCCGCGCGGTTCCCACCGATCGGCCATCGGTCGATCTCGGGCCCCAATGCGGTCAGCGGATTCCAGCAGCGCGCGGCGCCGCAACTGGTGGAGGTGCTCGAACAACGCACGGTCGTGGCCGTGATGATCGAGACGCCGGAGGCCGTCGGTGCAGCCGAATCCATTGCCTCGGTCGAAGGCATCGACATGATCCTCGTCGGACCGAGCGATCTAACGGCCGAAATGGGCATCCACGGGCAGTATGAGAATGAACATTTCCAGTGTGCAGTAGAATCGGTGGCGGCGGCTTGTCGTAGTCACGGCGTGGCGCTCGGGATGGCCGGAATAAAGTCCCTTGAACTGCTCAGGCGGTTCGTGGGACTGGGATTGCGATTCATCTCGGCGGGGACTGACATCGGGATGATGACGGAGGCGGCCACAACGCGCGCAGAGGCGCTCCGCAGCTTGGACAAGTCACCGCGGGAACCGATTTGACGAGACGAAACCACTAACCGAGCCAATCCATCAGGAGGACCGGATGCCGACAGCCATCTATACCGAACCCGTCACTGACACGATGGCGTGGACCGGAGCCGACTTCACGAGCAAGGAGGACTTCGCCTTCGACCTGTCGGCCCGCAACGTGGCTGCGCTGGAATCGATCCTGGCCAAGACGGCACACAAGGACCGGGATGACATCACGCCCGAGGACGCTCGGCACCCGGACCTCGATGACGATCTGGCCCGGCTCTACCGGGATGTGATGTTCGGCAAGGGCCTGGCCTGCGTCCGCGGGTTTCCTGTCGAACAGCACTCGATAGAGGAACTCGAACGAATCTACTGGGCCTTCTGTACCCACCTCGGCTATCTCGTGTCGAACAACTCCTTCGGTCACCGGATGGTGCGCGTGCAGGAGGAAATCCTGCCGGGCGGCGTGCAACCCGCCCGTGGAACCAAGTCTCGGGCCGAGTTGGCCATGCACAACGATGCCGCCGACATCCTTTCGCTGCTGTGCGTGTATCCGGCGGCGCAGGGCGGCGAGAGCCAGTTCGCCAGCGGCCCCGCGGCACACAACCGGGTTCTCGCGGAACGGCCGGATCTGCTCGACGTGCTCTACCGGGGCTTCCCGCATCATCGGCGCAGCGAACAGCCCGACGACCAGCCCGACGTGACGCCCTACGATGTGCCCGTCTTCTCCCAAATCGACGGACGGATATGCATCAACTTCACCTACAGCAGCATCCTGCCCGCGATGCACGCCCTGGGCCGTGAGTTCACGCCGCAGGAGGTCGAAGCGGTGGATCTACTGCGCAACATCCTGGTCGAGCAGCAGGTCGAATTCCGACTGGAATCCGGCGAGGCCGCGGTGGCCAACAACTTCGCGATGTGCCATTCGCGGTCCGACTTCGTCAGCAGCAATGACCCGAAGAAGGCACGCTGCTTCCTGCGGGCGTGGATGGAAGTACCGCGCGAAGACCGCCGACTGCCGATCGGCCGTGAATATTTCCACATGGAGAACAAGGACCTGCGCCTCGGGTACGACGTCGTCGAGGGCCGCGACGGCGCCATCGCCCGCAACGACTACAAGAACGTCAACGCCGAACTGGCCGACATGTTCAAGGCGGCGCAGGCGAAACCCAAAGTCAAGAACACGTGAGCGCTCGTCCGCGCCTGGTTTACGAGCGGTGGACGGATCCCGTCGCCGGGGAGATTCTCGAAAGCGCTGACATCGATCTGGTCAGGCTCGACTTGACGGCGGCCGAGACGGACAGCTGGGCCGTCCTGGAATCCGCACACGGATACCAGGTCGCCACCCGCACGGACGTGGCTGGCTACGCCGGCGGTTCGCAGTGGCTGGCCGGGCCGGCTTTGCTGCGGCGGTGCGAGAAGCTTCTCGCCGTGTGCTCGGCAGGCGCAGGGTACGACGTCATCGATGTGGACGCGTGCACGCGCGCCGGAATTGCGGTGTGCAACAACTCCGGGCCGGGCGCGGAGGCGGTCGCCGAGCACGCGCTGGGCTTCATGCTCGACCTGGCCAAGAAGATCACGGCGGCCGACCGGATGCTGCGAGCCGGCCCCCTGAGAGACCGAATGGCGTTGCGGGGCAGTCAGTTGACGGGGAAAACACTTGGCGTCGTCGGGCTCGGGGCAATCGGCGGTCGCCTGGTTGAGCTGTGCGCGCCGTTCGACATGGAGGTCCTGGTCTTCGACCCCTACCTCGACGAGGCGAGCGCGCGAGCACGTGGGGTGCGAGTCGTCGCGCTTGCCGAACTCCTCGAGCGCTCCGACTTCGTCCAGGTGACCTGCCCGCTGACCAGCGAGACCGAGGGGCTCATCGGCAGGACGCAGTTCGCGGCGATGAAGCCGACCGCGTTCTTCATCACGACAGCGCGTGGACCCGTCCATGACGAAACCGCGCTGCTCGAGGCGCTCACCAGTGGAGGCATCGCCGGGGCGGGCCTGGATGTGTTCCATCAGGAACCGCCGCGTCAGGACAATCCGCTGCTGCATCTTGACAACGTGGTCGCGACACCACATACGGCGGGGATCACGGTCGAGGCAGCCCGCGATATCGCTGTCGCCACGGCCACGCAGTGGAAGACGATCTTCGACGGCGGTATGCCACCGCGCCTGTTGAATCCCGACGTCTGGCCACGCTTCTGCGATCGATTTCAGGACATATTTGGATTTCGGCCAACCGCCACAACCGTTTTGGAGAGTGGGGGGCGCATCAGGTGAGGCACTACGAAACGATTGGCGTCGAGGTGCGGGGTCACACCGCTTGTGTGACCCTCAACCGTCCTGAGGTCCTCAATGCGATCAACGACGAGATGATCGCCGAATTGTCCGACGCCTACTCCGAAATCGAACGTTCCCAGGACATCTGGACGGTGATCCTCACCGGCGCCGGACGCGCCCTGTGCGTCGGAGCGGACGTCAATAAGGCGGCCGACCACGACATGGAGAATGCCGCCGGTATCGACAATCAGGGCGAGCCCATCCTCGCCTCGATGCGGCAGTGGGACGCACCCCAAGAGGCGACGCCGCCGTGGCTGCAGATGACCAAGCCAATCATCTGCGCCGTCAACGGCATCGCCTGCGGAGCGGGACTGGACCTGGTGACGACCGCGGACATCACCGTCGCGTCGGAGCGCGCAACGTTGATGGATCCGCATGTCAGCATCGGAGTGACGTCCGGGCGCGAAGGGGTGCGGCTTGCCCGGATCCTGCCGCTCCCGGTTGCGATGCGCTTGATCTTGATGGGCAAGCACGAACGACTCGAGGCCCAGCGCGCCTACGACCTGGGTATCTTCACCGAGGTAGTCGCGCACGACTCATTGATGACCCGAGCGTGGGAGATCGCCGACATCGTCAATTCCAATGCGCCACTGGCGGTGCGAGGTTCACGGATGGCCGTGCGCAAGGGCCTCACGCTGCCGATCTATGAGGCCGAACTGCTCGCCGAAAACTATCGCATGAAGGTCGCGCTGACCAAGGACGCCGTCGAGGGGCCGCGGGCCTTCCTCGAGAAGCGCAGACCCGATTGGAAGGCCTTGTAAAGCCCGGCTTGAAGGTCGCGGGCCGGGCTGTCACACCATGCCGAAGAACGTTTTGGCGTTGGTGGACAACACCTTCCGCTTCGTCTCCTCGTCCAGACCCTCCGTCGCCTTGCTGGCGACCTCTTGACTCCTCGGCCAGTTCGTGTCGTTGTGCGGGTAGTCGGTCTCGAACATCAGCTGGTCTGGACCGACGAGATCGAGGATGCGGAACGCGACCGGGTCACCGAAGGTGGAGAAGTAGACGCGCCCGGGCACCTGGCTGCTCGGCGGTTCGGTCAGCAGCGGATGGATGCCACCCCAGGCCCGACGGTCTTCCCACACCTCGTCGACGCGCTGCAGGTAGTAGGGGATCCAGCCGGCCTGCGCCTCGGCGAACGCGATTTTGAGGTCCGGAAACTGGACGAGCTTGGCGGAGAACAGCCAGTCGACCAAGGCGATGGTGCAGTTAACCGCCATGAGCGCGCTGGTGACCACGTGCGGAGAGTCGGGTGAGGACTTCGTGAGCGAAGAACTCGAGCCGATGTGCAACATGATGCCCACTTGGTTGCGCTCACAGGCGGCGAAGAACGGGTCCCAGTAGCCGCTGTGGATGGACGGCAGATCGAGACGGCTGGGTAGCTCGGAGAAACACACGGCGCGCATTCCTTTGGCGGCAACCCTTTCGACCTCCTTCGCGGCGAGTTCGACGTCCCAAAGGGGGATGATGCCAAGTGGGATCAGCCGCCCGTTCGAACTGCCGCCCCATTCGTCGATCTGGAAGTCGTTGTACGCCTCGACGCACAATCTGGCGAGTTCCTTGTCCTTGCCGTACAGAAACCGTTGGCCGCAGAAGCGGACCAGCGTGTTGGGGAAGCAGGCCGACGCTTCGATGCCGGCAATGTCCATGTCCGCGAGCCGGTCCGCTGGACGGAAGCAGCCCGGGCGCATCTCGTCGTAGGTGATCGGGTCGGTGCTGAGCTCGTCGAGGTCGTAGCCGGCGGCAGCGCTGATCAGTGGGATCGGGATGACGGCGTCCTCATAGCGCCAGATATCCGCGTCGCGGCCGTCGGCATCCTCGACGAATGCGACATCAGAAGTGACGCTGGGATCCATGCGTCCCTTGGTGCGAACGATCCGCGGCCCGATGTCGCGATAGCGCTCCGGCAACCTGCTTGTCCACAGATCGGCCGGCTCCACCAAGTGGTCGTCCGGCGAAACGATCAGAATGTCTGCACTCAACGCTGCACTCCTTCGACGGCCTGTGGCTCAATTACGGCGCACTGATTCGCAGATGAGAATCACCGTTTCCACGGTACCGCACGCGATTCGATACCAGTACCCGGGATGCGCGGAGGGGTTGAACCTGCGTGAAGCCCCGGGCTCCGGCGGGCTTCCGCAAGCATCCGCGCCGGGCGGCCGGGGCCATCGGCAAACGCAGCAGAGCCTGGAAACCAGCAATTACGTAAAGTGACAATCAACATACACGTGTATGTAGGTCGCACATTTTCTCCGGCAGGCGGGTATTCTTGTGCGCACTATGCCTACGAAGAAGCCTGCCAGCCGCGAGATCGAAACCGGCTTGGAACTGGTTGACAACGATGTTGAGCTGGCCGGTACGTGGCAGCAGCGCACGATCGAGCGGCGCCTGAGCACGGCGCGGGCCCGCGCCCTGGCCCGCAGTTCGCGGTTTCTGGCCACCGCGCTGGAGTTGGTGGAGGAGTCGGGTAAGGCCGACTTCACGATCCAGACGCTTATCGACAGGTCGAACCTGAGCCTGCGAGCGTTCTACCAACACTTCGCGGGTAAAGAAGAACTCTTGTTGGCGCTTTACGAGAACGTCACGAGTCAGTTCACCGAGGACATCCGGCAGGAGGTCGCCGCGGCCGACGGCCCGATGGAGCAACTCGAGGCCTTTTGCCGAGGGGTGCTGTCTCGCGCCGAGTCTTCGGAAGCGGTCGGCGGCCGGGTCATGACGATCTACAACCTGAGCCTCGAGATCGAGCGGCCGGACGACTTTGCCAAAGTGTGGGAGCCCCACCAGAAGTTGCTGACGAAGATCATCACCTCGTGTGCCCGCGCGGGATTGGTCCGCACGGACATGACCCCCGCGCAGTTGACCACATTGCTGAACACCACGCTCACCGCACTGGCGCAGATTGGCGTCTTCCACCTGGGCGGCGGCAAGGGCCCCAAGCTAACGGAGGACCAGTTGTGGGCGTGGTGCAAACAGGCCGTCACGCCGCCCATCGCCGGCGTCAAGGCCAGACCTGCACGCAAGGCCGGGCCACGGACGGCCCCGACGCGCCGGGTCAAGAAGTTAACGGGGTAGGCCGAGCCCTCGCTGCGCGATGATCGACCGCTGGATCTCGCTGGTGCCCGCGTAGATCGTGGTGCCTAGCGAGAAACGCAGCGAGTGTTCGAACCGCCCGTGCTCTGGCGCAGTGGGCTCGAGGTAGCTACGCAGGCCGTCAGCGCCGACCAATTCGACCACGTCTTGGCTGGCGCGCTCGAGCGCCTCGGTGCTGAACACCTTGGACATCGGGCCCTCGGCCACCGGTATGTCGCCCTGCTCGTGGATCCACACGCACCGCCGCTGGAGTAGCATCGACACCTCAGTTTCCATGGCGACTCGGGCAAGCCGGCGCCGGACGTCGGCACTGGCGATCGGCGGTGCGCCATCCTCGGACCGGGTGGTGGTGGCCCAGTGTTCGGCATGGTCCAACAGTCGAATCAGGTGCGGGCCCCACCCGGATGCGTGCTCGTATCGTAACGAAAGCCCCAGCACCTCCCAACCGCCGTCGATGTCGCCAATCCGCCACTCGTCTCCAATGCGGACGTCGCTGTAGAAAGTGATGTTGGTGCGCTCTCCGGAAAGGGTCCAGACCGCTTGTGCCTCAAAGCCATCCGACGCGCAAGGCACGAGAAACATCGTGAGCCCCTTGTGCTTGGGCTTGTCGGGGCTGGTGCGTGCGAGCAGGAATATGAAATCGGCGATGTGACCGTTGGTGGTGAACATCTTGGAGCCGTTGATCACCCAGTCGGCGTCCTCTCCCGATCCAGCGCGGACGGCCCTGGTGGCAGCCGCCGCGACGTCCGACCCGCATTCGGGTTCGGTGAAGCCGAGCGCGATGGTGATGTCACCGTTGATGGCTCCGGCCAGGATGCGATCCTTCAACTCGGGAGTGCCGATTTCGCGGATGATCGACGCCACCATCCTGGTCGTTTCGGACAGGTACATCGGCGCGTCACAGCGCATGAGCTCTTCTTTGACAACCTGCTCGTCCCATGCGTTGCGGTTCTGGCCGCCGAGTTCGCCGGGCCAGCCCGGTGCGAAATACCCTTTGTCGACGAGACCTTTGGCGAACCCGTCGTCGTGTGCGACGCCGGTCCGATAGATGCGCTCCTCGAACTCCGGGCTCAACACATCCCGAAGGTGAGCTCGGACCCCATCGCGGAAGCTCGCCGTGTCGGCGTCGAGCTGAAAATGCATATGCCTAGGCCAATCTCTCGTCGCACGCATCCCCGTGCGGTGCGCGGGGTAATGCTAATCTCAATTCTGAGAGTAACCATATCCGCACGTGAGGGAATGACTTTCGTGGACCTGACGTTAACGAGCGAACAGAGGCAACTGGCGGATTCGTTCGCCGCACTGTTCACGCGCGAGTCGACCTCCGAGCGCATCCGGGCGGCTGAGCCGTCGGGCTTCGATCTCAAGCTGTGGAAGGCGCTGCTAGAGATAGGTGCCGTTGAGATGGCGGTCGATGAGGCTGCCGGAGGATGGGGCGCCTCGGTGCTGGACCTTGGGTTGATCGCCGAACAATGCGGCCGCGCACTCGCCTCCGCACCGGTTATCGAAGCGCAGGTCGCCGCCTGGACGCTCGCCGAGTCCGGTGAGACCGGCGCCGGGTTGCTGGGCGCGGTTCTCGCAGGCGAACGACTGGTTACGTTCGCGCCTCGCAATGCATGCGCCCGGCGGTTGGGGCTGGTGCCCGGAGGGGCGGTGGCAGACCACGTCATTGCCCTTTCGGAGGGACGGTTGCTGGCAGTGCCGGTCGGTGACAACCGCATCTCGGTGACAAACCTCGCATCAATGCCGTTGGCTGACATCACCATTGGGGATGAGCCCGTCGTGCTGGCCGACGGAGCCGGGGCGAGCGAGCTATTCTCGCGCGCGCTCGACCTGTGGCTGGCAATGACCGCGCTCGCGTTGGCCGGCGCGGCGAAGCGGGCGGTTGAGATCGGCGTTGACTACGCCAAACAACGACACGCCTTCGGCGCCGCAATCGGTTCCTTCCAAGCCGTGTCTCACCCGCTGGCCGACAGCGCCACCGCCGCCGATGGGGCTCGGTTGCTCGGCCTGAAGGCGGCCTGCGCCTTCACCGACGAGCCCGACCGCGTACGCGAACTGGCCGCCATGGCCTTCGCCTTCGCCTATGAGACGGCGCGGGACGCGACGCGACATAGCCTGCACACCCACGGCGGATACGGATTCGGTATGGAGGGTGACATCCAGCTGTACTACCGTCGGGTCCGCGGCTGGGCAATGGTTTTCGGCGATCCCGCGACCGCATTGGACCGCGTCGCCGATGCGCGTTACGGGGTGGCCGCCGGCTGACCGGGACCGCGGGACGCCAGGATTGCGAAACTCAGTGTCGCCCGCGCCGCGAGGCGGTCTCGTCCCACGTCCCACACGTCGACACCGACCACGATCATCCGCTTCCCTGCGCGCAGCAGTGTGGCGCTCGCACGCGCGGGGCCCTCGACGATCGGTGCCAGGAAATGGATCGACATGTCGGCGGTGCCCGCACCGCCACCGTCACCGGCATGCTTGACGGCAAGTCGGCCCCCGGCCACCTCGATGAGCGTGGCGACCAACCCCCCTGCAGCGCCCCGCGGTAGTTCACCAGGTCCGGTCGGTTGTGCAGGTCGACGATGACGGACTCGGGTGTGTCGACGACGTCGTAGAACGGCAGCTGGCCAAATAGGTGGCCGGGGATGGTCACCCCCATCGGTTGTGGCGCCGGTTGGTCGGACAAAGACGGGGAGGTCACGCCTCGGACCGGACCTGGTCCTTGACCGCCAGGACAACCGGGGGAGCGGTCCGCCAGTTCGGTACCCCTTGAGCCTCGCCAGCGGTCGGAAGCTTGTCTTCGCGGATCTGCGCCCAATGCGAGTGATTCAGTTGGTGCAACGAGAAACATGATTGCAGCGCGTTGTAGAAGCCCATGTTGTCGACGGACTGGTTCACCGATTCCTTGATCAGCAGGGCCGCCATAGTGGGCACTTTGGTGATGCGTCTTGCCAGCTCGAGTGTGCGCTCGGGCAGTTCGTCGCGTTGGAAGATCTTGCTGACCATGCCGAGGCGATAGGCCTCTTCGATCCCGATCGCGTCGCCGGTCAGCATGAGCTCCTTGGTGCGCCGCGGCCCGAACTCCCAGGGATGGCCGAAGTACTCCATCCCGCACATACCCAACCGGGTACCGACCACATCGGCGAAGCGCACCTCTTCGCTTCCGACGATGAGGTCACATGCCCATATCAGCATGAGTCCCGCCGAGAAGACGTCGCCGCGCACCTGCGCGATGGTGATTTTTCGGAGGTTGCGCCAGCGGAGGTTGTTCTGAAAGAAGTAGTGCCATTCCTGCAGCATGGTCCTTTCCGCACCGTCGCGCGTCCCGCCATTGATGGTCACGGTGGGGTGCTGGGCCGGGCCGGGGCTGAACTCGGCGCGCGCTTGCTTGGAACCGATGTCGTGACCCGATGAGAACATCGGGCCTTCGCCGGCGAGGATGACGACACGGACGGCGTCGTCGGCCTCCGCCCGCGTGAATGCGTCATCGAGTTCGACCAGCATGCCGCGGTTCTGGGCGTTGCGTTGCTCGGGGCGGTTCAGCGAAATCCGGACGATCATGCCGTCATCGAAGGTGTCCCACTTCAAGAATTCGTAATCGTGCAGCACTGGCCCCGCTCCTCATCAAGTCCGGTAATGGTGTTATCTCTCTATGAGAAGATATGTTCTCACGATTTGGGTCGATGACGGCCGGAAGGGGTGCCGATGGCGGCCGATCAACGAAAGCCTCGAGTGATTCTTTGGGGTCCGGGTCAGGTGGGTGTCGGCGCGCTGCGCGCCCTCATCGCGCACCCGGGGCTGGAGTTGGCCGCCGTGGTCGTCCACGCCGAAGTCAAGGACGGCAGGGATGCGGGTGACCTGTGCGGAATGCCGGCGACCGGTGTCATCGCCACGCGGGACGTCGGTGCCGCACTGTCGACGGACGCCGACGTGGTCGCGTATTTCGCCTCCGGAGACTATCGCTACCACGAGGCGGCACAGGACATTGCGCGCTGCCTGCGCTCGGGCAAGGATGTGGTGTGCACCTCGCTGGTGCCGATGTGCTACCCGCCCGCCGCAGACAAGGAAACGGTCAGACTCCTCGAGGAGGCGTGCGCCGAGGGCGGCGCCAGCTTCTTCAACAGCGGTGTCGACCCCGGATGGGCCAACGACGTGATTGCGCTGACCATGACGGGCTTCAGCAGCCGCGTCGACGGCATCACCATGCTCGAGATACTGGACTATGGGCCCATCAACCAACCCGACATCATGTTCGATTTCATGGGTTTCGGTTGCCACCCGGACCATCCGGCGCCGCTGTTCGAGACCGAGCGCCTGGCCGCATTGTGGGCACCAACTGTGCATCTCGTTGCCGACGGCATCGGCCTGCCACTTGATTTCGTCGACACGACCATTGAAAAATGGTTGGCCACAACACGATACGAGGTCGCGTCGGGATGGATCGAACCCGGGACCGTGGGAGGAATGCGATTCAGGCTGGCCGGAATGGTGGGCGGTGAGGAGCGCGTAACCCTCGAACACGTCACTCGCATGGGCGAAGGCGCCGCGCCGGACTGGCCGCGGCACCCCTCACCGCACGGTGGTTACCGAGTCATCGTCGACGGCATGCCGACCTACACCGTCGACATCGAAATGCATGGCCGCGGGAATAACATGCGCGGCCTGACCTACGCGACCGTCATGCGTGAGCTGAACGCGATTCCCGCCGTGATGGCCGCGCCGCCAGGCTTGCTGTCTACCCTTGATCTGCCACTGGTGACCGGCCCGGTGCGCGGCGGAACCTGGCGGGGCGTGCTGCCCGCGAAGGGGGCGCCGTGAGCGAGCGGGACATCGCGCGGACGTCAACCGACGTCTGGGAGGTGATGCGCACCGCGTCGGCGGTCCGGCGCTACCGCGACGAACCCGTCTCCGATGAGGTGATCGAGAGCTGCCTGCGGGCGGCGAGCTGGGCGCCGTCCGGAGGCAATCAGCAGCCGTGGAAGTTCGTCGTGCTGCGATCGAGCAGCTTGCGCGACGTCATCACGGCGGCGGCCCGCAACACGTGGGAAATAATGACCGACTTCTACAGCATTTCCCTGCCCGACGACCGGGCCGACGACCCCAAATCGCGCGTGCTGCGAACGATGGCCGAACACATGACCGTTGGGGGCGCAGCACCCGTTCTAGTGCTGTTCTGTGTCCAGCCGCAGCGTGGAACCACCGAACTCCAGCAGGGCGGGTCCATTTTTCCCGCCGTGCAGAACTTCCTGCTCGCGGCGCGCGCGCAGGGCCTCGGCGCCGCCATCACCCTGTGGCACGGGTCGTGCGAGGATCAATTGCGGTCAATGGTCGGAATCCCCGACGACTGGAAGGTCGCTACCCTGCTGACGGTCGGTTGGCCCAAGGGCGGGCATCATGCGGTGCGGCGAAAGTCGCTGAAAGAGGTTGCGGCGATCGATCGTTGGGACCGGCCTTGGAGTAAGGCAAGGGAGTGACGGTGCGCTATCCGGAAATCTCGCTGTACTTGCGGACCTTTACCGATGGCCCGCAGCATGATTGGCGCCTCACGCTGGCATCGGCACGGGCAATGGATATTGCGGGCATCGACCGTGTCGTCGTCTCCGACCATGTGGTGTTCGGCGAGAACCTGGAGGCATACGCCGATCCCTCGGTGGGCGGTGCGTCCGGCGGCCGCCAACCCACCGGGCCCGACGGCAGCTGGCTGGAACCGCTCATCGTCCTCACGGCGATCGCTGCCACCACCGAGCGCATCCGACTCGGGACATCGATACTGCTGGCCGCCCTGCGGCGGCCCGCGGTCCTGGCCAAACAGCTGGCGACATTGGACGTGCTCTCCGGCGGTCGCGTCGATCTCGGCGTCGGGGTGGGTTGGCAACGAGAGGAATACGAGGCCGCCGGACTGTCATTCGCTCACCGCGGGCGGCTGCTGGATCACACGTTGGAAGTCTGCAAGACGCTGTGGACCGAACGACGCGCGTCCTATGATTCGCCCGAACTGTCCTTCGACGCGATCCACCAAATGCCGAAGCCGGTGCAACCCGGTGGCGTGCCGTGTTGGATCAGCGGGACGGTGAACGACGCGGTCGCCCGGCGAATCGCGCGCTTCGGCAGCGGTTGGATTCCCTGGGGTTCGGCATTTGCCGACCTCCCCGCGGCGATAACGACAATGAAGGACCGGGTATCCGCATTCGGCGGCGAGGTCGGCAATTTACAAGTTCAAGGCGTCGCGCGCGCCGTGCAGGGCGACGGCGGATCGATCGACTACGCCGCATCGGTCGCGTCGATACCGGCACTGGTCGCGGCAGGTGTGACCGACGTCCGCTTCACGGTGGCGGTGCCGGAGGACAGAGAGCAAGCAGTCGAGGTCCTGTCGCCGCTCGTGAAGGCGTTCCACGACATCACGCGCTGATGCACCGACGCCGCCGGATCGAGCGGGAATCGATGGTCCTCCATGCAGTTACGTGATTACGCCGGATCCGCGAAACCCGCTGTGATCCTCTATCCTTCGGGGGCGTTCGTCAGCTTCGCAGACCTCGAAGCCGGAGCGAACAGACTCGCGCACTTCCTGCGACGATCGGGGTTGATCGCCGGGGACACCGTCGCGATCCTGATGGAGAATAACGAGCACGTCCACACAGCGATGTGGGCGGCCAAGCGCAGCGGACTGTACTACACGCTGGTCAACACCAACCTGGGCCACTCCGAGATCGCCTACGTCATGGCAGACAGTGGCGCAAAGGCCATCATCTCCTCGCGGGCGATGCGCGATGTATGCCAGCAGCTGTCCGACCAGCTCCGGGATGGCCTGCCAGCCGTCGCGTTGATCGCCGATGATGATCTCCACGGGTGGCGGCGTTACCCGGACTGCGTGGCCGCCGAACCTTCGACGCCGATCGCCGACGAGTGTGACGGCCAGCTGTTGCAGTATTCCGCCGGCAGCACCGGCCGTCCCAAGGGGATCCGCAGGCCGCTGAAATCGCCGAATTCCGGCGTTTCGAGTTTGTCGACACCCGTCTTCGAGGCGCTTGGCGTAAGCCGTGACTCGGTCTACTTGAGCCCCGCCCCCACCTACCACACGGCGCCGGCCATGTGGACTATGGCCGCCCAAGCCATCGGCGCGACAACGGTTCTCATGCAGAAGTTCGACGCCGAGGGGGCCCTGGAATGCATACAACGTCATGGCGTCACGCATGCGCAATTTGTGCCGACGATGTTCGTCCGGATGCTGCGCCTACCCCAAGAGATCAGGGCGCGTTACAACACATCCACGTTGCGCCGCGTCGTCCATGCCGCCGCGCCATGCCCACCCGAGATCAAGCGACAGATGATCGACTGGTGGGGCCCGATCGTGGACGAGTACTACGGGTCATCCGAAGGCGCGGGCATCTCCTTCATCCGCGCTGACGACTGGCTTGCCCACCCGGGATCGGTCGGCAAGCCGGTGCTCGGCACGCCGCACATCCTCGACGAGGAGGGTCGTGAGCTCGGACCCGGCCAGGTCGGTGAGATCTATTACGAGGGTGGTTATCCGTTCGAGTACCTCAACGATGAAGCGCAGACGGCCGCGGCGCGCAGCGCGCAGGGGTGGGTCACCGTGGGCGATGTCGGCTATCTCGATGAAGAGGGCTACCTATATCTCACCGATCGCCGCAACCACATGATCATCTCCGGCGGGGTGAACATCTACCCTCAAGAGACCGAGAACCATCTCATCAGCCATCCGCTCGTCGTCGATGCCGCCGTGTTCGGTCTGCCCGACCCGGTGATGGGGCAAAAGGTGACCGCCGTGGTGCAACTGTCGGATCCCGCTCTGGCTTCCACGAGACTCGCCGAGGAACTGATCACCTGGCTGCGGAATCGCCTGGCGCACTACAAGTGTCCACGCGGGCTGTACTTCGAGGCGCACCTACCGCGCACTGATGCCGGCAAGCTGTATAAGCGAGAGCTGATCGAGAAGTACACGGCTGTCCCCGAAGAATAGCTTCTGCGTCATGGGCTTACGAAGGTGAAGCACAAGTTTTTCATCTGCGCCGCTGCTATGGGCTGAGAAGCGGCGTTCTGATTTAACGGGAATAATTGTTCTCTTTGAAGAGAGCGGATATTCGCATACAATTGCCCCCGGCGCTGGGCGGGTCGCCGGGAGTCGTCGTTGACCCGCCGCCGCTTCAGTGGCTGCGGGGACAGATCGAATGGGGGCGCCGAATGGTTTCGACACCCCGGTGCCCGCTCAGCCGCTCGATTACCGTGTTGATATCAACTGCGACGTGTTCGCTGTTGAGGGCATATCCGGGCTCTATCGGCTCAGGCGCGGAGCGCTCTGGGGCGATCAGATGCACATACTTCGTGCCTCAACCGTTGTTGAGGCTACGTCAACTCGAACGTTCCCCGGGATGAGGTGCACCTGAGCCGGATCCATCGCGAGATGAATCGCAGC